>JAADHX010000044.1:1729-3228 GCA_013151655.1 Actinomycetota bacterium | reverse complement strand
GTTGCGCGAAGCCATGGACTCCTACCGTCGCGGCATCGCGTTTGGAATGTTCGTTGGGGTCGTGTGGACCGTCACCAAAGTAGCGGTTCCGATAATGATCCAGCGGGCGATCGACGATGGTATTCGCGGCGACGATTCGCTTCTCGCCTGGTCGCTCGCTATCACCGCTGTTGGGGTCGTCTCTGGCATAGCAACCGGTGCGCGGCGATATGTTGCCTTCCTAAATGCCAGGGCTATCGAGGCCGACTACCGCGACAAGGTCTTCGAACACGCGCAGCGGCTCCACTTTGGGTTCCACGACCGATTCTTGACCGGCCAACTGATGAGCCGAGGCAACACCGACCTTCAACAGTTTCAGAACTTCGTGACGATGCTGCCAGTCACTGCGGCCAACGTTCTAACGGTGGTTCTCGCCGCCCTGATCCTGCTTAGCCTCAATTGGAGCCTGGCCTTGCTAGCGCTCGCCGGCTTGCCCTTGGCCAACCTGTTCGGCCGAAAGTTCGCGCAACAGCTGCATCCAGCGGTTCGCGGCATTCAAGAGGAGTCGGCTCAACTTGCCGGCGTGGTCGAGGAGACCGTTGCTGGCATCAGGGTGGTTAAGGGGTTCGGTGCCGAACAGGTCCGGTTCGATGCCCTAGCCGTCGAGGCTGACGACATTCGTGAGCAGTCACTTCTCGCCGCAGAGGCTCGCTCTAGGTATCTTCCGGCCCTAGAACTTGTGCCCAATATCGGTTTGATAGCGGTGCTTGGATTCGGTGGCCATCAAGTGCTCAACGGCACCATGGAGATCGGCGAGTTGGTGTTGTTCAACATCTACGTCGTTCTGCTGATCCAACCACTGCGCAGTCTGGGAATGATCGTCTCCAACTTCCAGCGAGCGACCGCAGCCGGAGCACGAGTCGCCGCGCTCCTCGACACCCGAATCGAAATTGTCGACCCAGAGAACCCGACGCCATTGCCAGATGGCCAAAACGTAGGCCGAGTCTCGTTCAAAGATGTGTCGTTCTCCTACGACGATGGTCAGCCCGTGTTGTCTGGCTTCGACTTCGATGTCGAACCTGGAGAATCGGTCGCCGTTGTTGGTAGGACCGGGTCAGGAAAAAGCACCGTGGCGCGCTTGTTGCCTCGTTTCTACGACGTCGACGGCGGCTGCATCGAGCTCGACGGCGTCGATGTACGCGACTTGGAAGTCGAAGAACTGCGACGCTCCGTCGGCATTGTCTTCGAGGAGACGTTTCTGTTTAGCACGTCGGTTCGAGACAACATTGCCTTCGGCGCGCCTGACGCCACCGATGCCGACGTGGAGCGAGCCGCCCGACTCGCTGGGGCCCATGAGTTCGTGGAGTTGCTGCCCCAGGGATACGACACCAAACTCGGCGAACGAGGGTTTTCGTTGTCGGGTGGCCAACGCCAGCGTCTCGCCATTGCTAGAGCAATTGCGTCCGATCCGAGAGTGCTCATTCTCGACGATGCAACTTCGGCTGTTGATCCAACCAAAG
>JAADHX010000044.1:0-1635 GCA_013151655.1 Actinomycetota bacterium | reverse complement strand
AATCGACGAGGGCAGGGTCGTGGCTCAAGGGACACATTCGCACCTACTCGAAACCGACGAGCGCTATCGAGGCGTGCTTGCTCAACTACACACTCTCGACGGTACCGAGGCCGGTGCTTAGTGGCTGGCTGGATGGCGGCTGGGGTCGACGAGGAAGATCGCCTGGATCGTGCCGCCGCGGCCCACGTTCTTCGCACCACCGCGCGAATGGTTCGAAAGTACCGCCGAGGAATTGTTCTGGCTTGCGGGCTTCTCGTCGCCTGGACCGTGCTCTTGTTGGCGTTGCCGGTCCTGTTCGGGCGGGCCATCGACTCGATCATCGCTGGCGACGAGGCTGCCCTCAACTGGACGATTGTTGCCTACGTCGTCATCACGATCGTCAACTTCTTCTTGTGGCGATCGGCAATAATCAATCTCGCGTTGGTCGGTGAAGCATTTCTCTGCGATCTCAGAAAGCGGGTATTCGCACAATTGCTCCGACTGTCGATGCCGTTCTACGACCGCGAGAAGGCCGGAGTCATCGTCAGCCGCATGACATCGGACATCGATGCCCTAGCCGAGGTCATGCAATTTGGCCTACGAATGTTCTTGTCGAACGCGTTGTTGCTGGTGGGCGTCGCCATCGTGCTGGCTGTTCTGAGTTGGAAACTGTTCCTGGTGTGCCTGATTTCGGTCCCCATCATCTTGTTGGCGAGTCGCAAGTTTCGCCGCGACTCGAACGACGCGTACCTTGTTGTTCGCGACGGAATCGGCTCGGTACTCAGCAGCCTTCAGGAAGGCCTCGCTGGCGTTAGGGTCATTCAGTCATACGCTCGCACTCGCGCCGAGGCCGACAAGTTCGCCAAGGTCAACCGTGATCTCTACCGGGCCCACATGCGCTCGACTCGGGTGGCGTCCTGGTACCTCCCGATCGTCGACCTGTCTGGGGTTGCCACTACCGCTGTGGCGATCGGGGTTGGCGGTTGGATGGCCAAGGACGGCCAGATCAGCATCGGCGTGGTTGTGGCCTTCGTGCTGCTTCTCCAGAACCTATTCGAACCGGTTCAGCAGCTGAGCCAACTGTTCAACATGTTGCAAAGCGCCGGTGCGAGCCTCCACAAGCTGTACGGGTTGCTCGACGAAGAGATTGAGGTCCCAGAGGCCCACGACGCTGTTTCGCTCGATGCGCGGGCGGCAATCAGCATCGAAGCAGTTGGCTTTACCTACGCGACCGGTGGCCCGGTATTGAGCGACGTCTCGCTGCACATCCAGTCGGGTGAGCGTATTGCTCTGGTCGGACCGACCGGCGCAGGAAAGTCGACCCTGGCGAAGTTGATTGCCCGCATGTATGACCCGACCGAAGGAGCGATCACTTACGGCGGGATCGACCTGCGTAATGCTTCGAGGCAGTCGTTACGCGAACGCATCATTGTGGTTCCCCAGGAGGGTCACCTATTCGACGGCACAGTTCGCGACAACATCCGTGTCGCCAGGGCCGCTGCCACTGATGCCGAGGTTGACGCTGCGCTCGAACGAATTGGTGTTCTTCAGCTATTCGAAGCCATGCCAGAAGGTGTCGATACCGAGGTCCGAGAGCGCGGCTCGCGCCTGTCGGCGGGTGAACGGCAGCTGGTTTCGCTTGCTAGAGCAGCGCTG
>JAADHX010000310.1 GCA_013151655.1 Actinomycetota bacterium | reverse complement strand
TCCGTTGCCGGCAATAACAGCAGGGTCGCTGACGGGGTGAATGAACAAACCTTTAAGACCTGGGTAATGGTGCGTCGTGATGACCTCCCACCATTGCTCGAACGGCAGCTTGATGGTGGTTCCACCAAGTCGCTCGATGGCATCGAGTTTGGTCTGAGGAGCGTGGTCGGGAACAACAACTGAGAAGTCGATTCCGAGCTGTTCAGCTAACCAGCCGACGCCCTGAGCCATGTTGCCTGCGCTAGCGGTGTAGACACCGTTGGCTAGATCCTCTGGAGTGGCGAGGGCCATTGCATTTGCTGCGCCGCGGATCTTGAACGAGCCGATGGGTTGCAAGTTCTCGAGCTTTAGGTAGATCTCGGCTTGAGCGTCGTCGGTGTTCAGACGAACCAGCGGAGTGCGGATAGCCCACGGCGCGATGCGGGATCGGGCCGCCTCGATGGCGGTAATCGGGATTGGTTCAAGCTTTGGCGTCACAGTCACCCGAGTCCTATTGGTGGGGGATTCAATCGCTCTATAGTTGACCAATGCCGAGTCTCGATCAATACCGACAGCTATTCGATCTGACTTCTAAGAAGGCCATAGTGGTCGGTGCCGCATCTGGCATTGGGGAAGCATCGGCGCGCGCACTGGCCGCTCACGGTGCCGACGTTGTGTGTGCCGACCTCAACGGCGACGTCGCCGAAGCTGTTGCTGCGGCGATCGTGCACGAGGGTGGCAGGGCTTCGGGGGCCCATGTCGACATTACCGACGCTGCTTCTGTGGAGGCTCTGGTCGAGGCTGCCGGCGCCGTCGACATCATGTTGTGCACCCCTTCGATCAACGTGCGAAAACGACTTCTCGATATGTCAGAAGAAGAGTTCTCGCGCGTCGTCGACCTCAACTTGGGTGGCAGCTTCAACGCCATGAAGGCTGCTGGCCGGGTGATGGCCGAGGCTGGTACGGGCTCAATCATCATGATGAGTTCGGTCAGGTCCCAAGTCGTCGAACCTGGCCAAGGTGTCTACGCCGCCACCAAAGCCGGAACGCTGGCGCTGGTCAAGACGCTGGCCGCCGAGCTTGGTCCCCACGGCGTAAGGGTCAACGCCGTTGGCCCTGGTGTGGTCGAGACCCCGTTGACCGAACAGATCAAGGCCGACCCGGAGTGGTACCAGGCCTATGCCGATATCGGTGCCCTTGGCCGGTGGTCGATGCCATCGGAACAAACGGGCGCCGTGGTCTACCTCGCTTCTGATGCAGCCTCGTTCGTAACTGGCACGATCTTGTTCGTCGATGGCGGTTGGCTGGCCGTTGACGGTCGATTTACTCCACCTCTATAACCACCAAGAAATAGGAGGCGTCGCGTGGCGCTTGGCATCGAAAACGTGCGGGTCGGCGTCGTTACTGACGTGGACAACGCAACCGGGTGCACGGTCATTCTGGCTCCGGCCGGTTCGGTCGGCGGTTTCGCTGTCCGTGGTGGAGCACCTGGAACTCGCGAGGCGGCTGTTCTGTCTGCGGGCTCGCCGAGTTCGTCAATCCACGCCGTCGCGCTTTGCGGATCGTCGCTGTTTGGTCTTAGCGCCGCCGGCGGTGTGGCCGACTGGTGCGCGGCAAACGACATCGGCCTGTCGCTTCCGGGCGGCCGATTTCCCATAGTCGGCGCCGCGGTTGTAATGGACGTCCATTCCCCCGAAGAGCGCCGCATTGGCCCCCAAGACGGGTGGGACGCATGCGAAGCCGCAACCAACGAAGCTCCGGCCGAGGGATCGGTCGGCGTCGGTACCGGCTGCACCGTCGGCAAGGAAGGTGGACGCGACTGGGGGTCTAAGGGTGGTCAGGGTTGGGCCATCTGTTCTGAGGGCGACATCACTGTCGGCGCGTTGATGGCTGTGAATGCCTTCGGAAGCATCTACCGCGACTCCGAGCTGCTGGCTGGTTGCCGTGCTCCGGTTGAGTTTCCGCGGTATCCGGCAGCCTCGCCTTCTGAGATGTTCGACGCCAACGGCGATCCGGTCGGAGAGGCCGAATGGGGAGCGATGAGCGATGGTCCCACCACCAACACCGTCATCGGAGTTGTAGTCACCAACGCGAAACTGTCCAAAGCAGAAGCGTGTCGAGTCGCCGACCTGGCTCACGGCGGCATAACCCGCACCGTTTCTCCGGCTCACACCAACATGGATGGCGATGCCATGTTTGCGATCTCGACTGGCACCGCCGAGGCATCTGCCGACCTGATTGCCGACATGGCTGCAACCGCGGTGGCCAATGCGATCCATAGCGCGGTCATCAGCGCCACCGAGATAGCCGCAAGATCGGCGTGGCCTGTCGATCGGCGCGGCCTGCAACCGGGGCCCTGATCTAGTCGTTGGTCAGGAATGCCACAGCCGCGTGGGCAAACACTTCGGTGGCTTGAATGATCTCGGCTACTTCAACGTACTCGTCGACCTGGTGGGCGATCCACTTGCCGCCAGGGCCATAAACAACGCTATCGATCCCGCCGTCTCGCCATAGGATGGTGCCGTCGGTGGTGCCGGGAACCCCGCCAAACACTGCTGGCTCGCCGGTAACGGTCTCGTGCCCTACGACGAGGGCCTGGGCCACTTTCGAGCTTTGCGGGGTGTTGGCCGGCGGTCGATCGTCGATGACGGTGAGCTCTAAGTCCACGCCGGTCGAGGCCGCAATGTCGGCCAACAAAGCGCGAACGTCGAGCAGTAACGCATCGTGCTGAACGTTAGGCGTCGTGCGAATGTCGACTCCCAAAACGGCATTGGCTGGAATCACGTTCAACTGCTCGATAGAACCACCACTCAAGAACGTAGGCGTCACAAAGGTGTGGCCAAGGTGTTCATATGACCCGAGTTCGGTCTGGAGCCGCTGCTGCAATTCGGCAAGGGCCGCAGTGGCTAGACCCAGCGCGTTCACCGGGTTGGCGCCCTTGTGGGGCATCGCGCCGTGGGCCATTTTGCCGTGAGCGTCGACTCGCAGCCGGATGGCGCCTTTGGAGACAGCGCAGATCTCGCCAGCCTCAGGTTCGGCCGATATGGCGCCGTCGATTCCAACGCAGTGGCCCGATGCAACAAAGTGTTTAACCCCGATCATCATTTCTTCTTCGTCGCACAACACCCCGATCAAAATGCGACCAGGAAATGGTCCGGCTAGTTGCACAGCTCTGGTCGCATAGATCATCGCCGCGACGCCAGACTTCATGTCGGCCGAGCCTCGTCCGTAAAGCCGACCATCGACTATCTGGGCGCCAAAGGGATCGCGCGTCCACTGGGATTTGTCGCCAGCCGTGACCACGTCGGAGTGGCCCTCGAACATGAGTGTCGGGCCAGGTAACCCTCCGTCGACGATGCAGATGACGTTCGGTCGCCCCGGCGCAACCTCTTCTAGAACAGGGTCCCACCCGAACGACCGCATCTCGGCCGCGACAGCGTCGGCAACGGGAGCCTCGCTCAGCCCATCTTCTGGCCGATTGACACTCTCGATGCGGACGAGTTCTTGAGTGAACTCGACAACACGATCGTGATCGAAACTGAGATTCATCAGCTAGCTCCGGGTGTTTCTCAAGGGTTGAACGCGACCTGGCTCATGTCGAGAGCCTGGCTCGTCGAGTTGGCGACGTAACCCTCGACGCCGGCGTCGGTGACCGACAGTTGAGGAAGCACGAACAGCCAGATGCTGGCGGCGTCTTCGGTGATCTGGGTCTGGACATCGGCCAACAAGGCGTAACGAGTGTCGTCGTCTGGCTCGGCATCGGCAGCCGCAAGGTTGGCTTGCACGTCGGCGTTGTCGTACCCGAAGTAATACTCGGGGTTGCCGTATTGGATGATGTCGCGAGCCTCGACGTGGGCCACGATCGACGTGTCGTAGTTACGAACACCATCGACCCCGTTGAACACGTCTTCTAACCACACGCCCCACTCGACGTTTTCGATCTCGAGTGTTACGCCAACGTCGGCGAGCTGCGACTGGATGATCTCACCAGAGCGACGGGCGTACGAGGGAGGAGGAAGTTTCATCGTGAGGGTGAGGTCGCCATCGAAGCCGGCATCGGCCAGCAGAGCGCGGGCCTGGTCCTGATCGAACGGGTACCGATCGGTCAGGTCGACGTAGTAAGGATCGGTTGGAACCGAGAATGAGCCCGTGAGGCTTCCGTAACCAAAGTAGGCACCATCGATGATCTCTTGGCGGTCGATTGCGTAACTGAGTGCCTGGCGCACCCGAACATCAGAGAGTTCGTCGCCGAGGTTGTCGAGAGCCATGGTGACTTCGCCGTTGGTTGTCCCGACCGAAACCGTGAAGGCGTCGTCGGATGCGAACACGTCGAGTAGCTCAGGAGCGGACACTCCAGCGATAACCTGGATGTCGCCGGCCAACATTGCGTTGTTGAGCGCGTTCGGGTCTCCGATGTAGCGGTAGGTGATCTCGGTGAGCAGAGCTGCATCGCCCCAGTAGTTCTCGTTGGCCGTGACAGTGATGCGGTCGCCGCGGACCCACTCACTGAACGTGAACGGGCCAGTGCCAACCGGCGCCTCAGCAAGGTCGGCAGCGTCGGATTCGTCGAAGATCATCCCAACACTCTGGGCCATGAAGAACAAGAAGTTGGCGCTGAACTCCGACAACACGATCTCGACGGTGAAGTCGTCGATCGCGGTCACCGACGCAACCGATTCGAGCTGAAGTTTGAACGGATGCTCGCCATCCTGGTCGCGGGAACGGTCGAGCGAATAGACGACGTCTTCGGCGGTGAAGTCGGCCCCGTCGTGGAACGTCACACCTTCGCGCAAGTTGAATACGTAGCTGAGGCCGTCGTCGGAGACTTCCCACGATTCGGCCAGCAATGGGACGAGTTGTCCGTCGGCGTCGATCTTGATCATCGGTTCGATGATGTTGTATAGCTCGACAGTTTGGATCGGGCCCTCGGGGCTCACTGTTGGGTCAAGCGTGGTTGGTTCCAGTTGGAGACCAATCGTGATCGCCGACTCTGCCGATTCTTCGGGGGGTGGCGGAACCGTGGTGGTTTCGGCGGGAGGCTCCGTGTCGTCGGCTTCAGCTCCGGTAGTTACGGGCGGATCGTCGGCAGGCGCATCGGTGGTTGCTGTGCCGACATCGTCGGAGCTGGAGTCGTCACCATCGTCGCCACAGGCCGCAGCAATAAGGGTGAAGGCCAACAAGACGGCCAAAAGACGGATGAGCTTCATGTGGTTCCCTCTAGGTACGACCCGAGCTCCGGACATAGAAGCGAAGTCACATCCTTAGCCGCGGCTCTCAAGTGCAAACCCCACCCTAGGTGTGCTCTGTTCGGTTCGTCTAGTTGTTAGCGGCGTGGCAAGCGACACTGCGTTCGCCGTTGACGCCGAGGCTTAGCAGTTTCGGGTCATCTGCGTAACAGACGTCGTGCACCAGCGGACAGCGAGGGGCAAACGAGCAGCCGGACGACCGCTCACCTGAGGCACCTTCGACGTCGTCGGTCGACTCATCGACAAGCAACGAACCGCCACGGAGTCGCGGAATCGCCGAAAGCAGTGTGCGCGTGTACGGGTGCTCTGGGGCCGTAAACAGATCTTCGACGGGCCCAGTTTCGACGATGCGGCCCGAGTACATGACCGCTACCCGATCGCACACGTGGTGCATTACCGACAGGTCGTGGGAGATCATCACCATCGTGAGGTCGAATTGTTCCTTGAGGTCTTGAAGCAGGTTGAGGGTTTTGGCCCGTACCGATACATCGAGGGCACTTACGGGTTCGTCGGCAACAAGGACCTTTGGGTTGGGTGCAAGCGCTCTGGCAATGGCAATGCGTTGGCGTTGGCCACCAGAGAACTCGTGTGGGTACCGGTTCTTTGCACCCGTGGCTAGCCCGACGGCGTCGAGCAACTCGGCCAGCCGGGTTTGGTGATCGGTGTTGATCTTCAACGAACGCAACGGTTCGGTGATGATGGTTCCGACCTTGAGGCGGGGATCTAACGAGGCGTTGGGGTCCTGAAAGATGATCTGCATCGAGGCCCGCAGCTTGCGCAGGCCGGCCCTCGACATCGTCGCGATGTCGTTTCCTCTGTATTGAATCTGGCCGCTGGTTGGTTGATCTAGCCCCATGAGCAGGTGGGCCAAGGTCGTCTTTCCCGACCCGGATTCGCCGACTATGCCGAGGGTTTCGCCTTCGTTCACGATTATGTCGACGTCGAGTAGTGCCTGGATCTCAGGCCGCTTTCCGGTGAGGCTGAGACGCGGGAGTCTGAAGCTTCGACTCACGGCCCGCGCTTCGAGAATCGGATCGTTCACCGCGGGCTCGCTTCGGTGGACTGTGCGTGAATCGGATGGAAACAGGCAACCATTCTTGTGGCGCCGTCCTGTTCCGAGCCATCAATCGCCACCAGGTTGGGATCGTCTAGACAATCGTCGGTTGCTCGATCGCAGCGATTGCGAAACACACACCCGCTGGGGAACTGGCCGAGCCCAGGCACTGACCCACGAATGGTGTCGAGTCGCTCGCGTCGCTCCTGGCCCGGTTCGATTTCGGGTACAGCGGCCAGCAACCCGCTGGTGTATGGGTGGTGAGGACTGTCGAACACCTGTGTTGTTGGGCCTGACTCGATGATGCGGCCCCCGTACATGACGAGGACTTCCTCACACACGTTGGCCACGACCGCCAAATCGTGGGTGATGAGCAACAACGAGGAGTTGTGATCTTCGACTAGGTCGCGCAACAACACCAAGATCTGAGCCTGGACGGTGACATCAAGAGCGGTAGTTGGTTCGTCGGCGATTATGAGCGCAGGGTCGCATGCCAAAGCGATGGCGATCACGACTCGTTGCCGTTGTCCGCCAGAGAGCTGGTGCGGGTATGCCTTCATCCGAGCCAAGGGGTCGCGTAATCGCACCTGGGCTAGAAGCTCAAGCGCTCTGTCCGAGGCCTCGGCGCGTGATAACGAACGATGGATTCGAAGAACCTCGGCCACCTGATCGCCGATGCGCATTACCGGATTGAGCGCAGTCATCGGCTCCTGAAACACCATGGTGATGCGGTCGCCGCGGATCTCGCAAAGCTGGTCCTCGGTCAGATCGAGAAGTTCGCGGTTGTCGTGCACGACGCTTCCCGATGCAAACAGACCGTCGGGGAGCAGCCCCATTATCGACAGCGCCGTCAGTGTCTTTCCGCTTCCAGACTCGCCGATTAGTCCGACCCTTGCGCCAGGACGGATGATGAACGAAACGTTGGACAGCGCTGGTGTCGAGCCGACAGAGACCGACAGATCTGTGACTTGGAGAACTGGTTCGGCGGTGTCCACTCAGCTCTTCTCCGCCAGCTTTGGATCTAGGTAGTCGCGGATGCCGTCGCCCAAGAGATTGATGCCGATTACCGATATGGCGATGGCCAAACCTGGGAAGAAGGCCAAAGCTGGCCGCAACCGAAAGAAGGTTTGAGCCTCGAATAGGCTGCGACCCCACGACGGGGTTGGCGGCTGTGCTCCGAGGCCCAGATATGACAGGGCTGCTTCGGCCAGAATCGCCAGGGCAAACAAGACCGTTGCCTGAACGATTAGTACCGACGAGATGTTTGGAACCACGTGGCGAACGAAGACATAAGTCTTGCCGCGCCCGTAACTGTGGGCCGCGGTTATGTAGTCGGTCTGAAACACCGTCAGCGCGGCACCGCGAGTAACCCTGGCCACGATAGGTATGTAGGCAACGCCGATAGCGATCATGGCCGACGAAGTTCCTGGCCCGCGAGCAGCCGAAAGAAGAATCGCCAGCAGGATCGCAGGGAATGCGTACATAACGTCGGAGAGTCGCATCACAGACTCTTCGAGCCAGCCGCGCCGCGCCGCGGCGAGCCCACCAAGGGGAACTCCGATCACTAGGGCGATGCCGACGGCCAGTATCCCGATGAAGAGGGTGTTGCGGGCGCCAACCATCAACTGGCTCAGGACGTCGCGACCGAAGTGATCGGTACCCAGCACGTGGCCTTCCCAGCCAACCCCTTGAAGCCGGTCGGAGATCTCGATGTTGGTCGGATCGAAGGGTGTCCACACGAATGACACCAAGGCGGCGGCGATGATGGCGGTGACGATTGTGGCGCCGATGATGAGGTTGGCACCGATTTGGCGGCGCTCGTGTGGCGTGTTGGTGACAGGAGCGTCGGTGGGGTCTTCTTGGTCGAATGCGAGTGTCGTGCTCATCGGGTGCGGAGCCTTGGGTCGATCAGGTTGTAAGCCAAGTCGACGACAAGATTCACGGCCAGAATGGCAGCGGTGATGACGAGGGTTGTGCTCTGAACAAGAAGCAGGTCGCGGTTGCCGATGGCCTGAACCAGCATCCTGCCCAAGCCCGGTAGAACGAACACGTTCTCGATTACAACCGTTCCCGCGAGCAGCGCGGCCAACTGAAGGCCAAGGATCGTGACTACCGGTATCGCCGCGTTGCGTAGACCGTGGCGCCACAGCGCAGCGCGACGCGTCAAGCCTTTGGCCCTGGCTGTTCTGATGAAGTCCTCGCGCATGATTGCCAACACTGCCGACCTCACGTAACGAGTGAGGATTGCGCCTTGCACAACGGCGAGGCTCACGGCGGGCAGTATCAGCGATCGGATCGAATCGGGAACCGACTTGCCCCAGCCCGGAAACCCCCCGGCTGGGAGTTGGCCCCATTTGACGGCTACGTAGGTAGTAAGCAAAAGCCCCGCCCAAAACGCAGGAATTGAGATACCGAGTTGGCTCAGGATCGATACCGCCGTATCACCGACCTGCCGGTGCCGAGAGGCGGCGAACACGCCAGCGGGAATTGCCACAGCCGCGGCCAACGTGATTCCGGCTAAGGCCAGCGGAACTGTCACCTTCAACCGTTGACGGATCTGCGGGGTGATCTCGTCTCGGGTCACATATGACGTACCCAAGTCGCCCGATGCTGCGCCAGATACCCAGTCGAGATATTGGGTTGTGAGCGGCCTGTCGATTCCGAGTTCGTGTTGCAGCTTGGCGATGCTCTCGGGTGTGGCTTGAGTGCCAAGGATCCGCTGGGCCGGGTCGCCAGGAAGAACTGCAAGAACCCAGAACACCGCCATTGAAGCCAGCACGAGGCTGGCGATGAAGATCACGAACCGACGGATTACGAAACTAGCGATGACCGACCCCTTGGCAGTTCAGGGACGTGTTGCGATGATGAGGGTGTCGAGGGCGGTGTGGGTGCCGTCGTCTTTGCTGACGATGCGGTTGGCTATCTCGGCGAGTTCGATGTTTAGACCGCCGAGTGCGGCCACCGACTCGTCGAGGTCGTAACAGCTGTCGATCGATGGAGGCCCGCCGTAACCGTGCTTGACGTTGGTTTGGTCGTGGGCGATAACGAACACCATGCCTCCAGGTCGGAGCCATGCGGCTGCTTGCTCAAGGATGAGTTTGCGTGAGTCGGCGTCGAGCTGGAGATACGAAAGAACTACTAGGTCGACCTTTTCGGCGGGCTCGTATGTGGTGGCGTCGGCCACGACGAAGTCGACCTCGACATTGTGGTGTTCGGCAAGTTTGGCGCCCTTCTCTAGACCGACCGGCGAGAAGTCGACCGCTGTTACTTTCCAGCCTCGTTGTGCGAGCCACACCGCGTTGCGGCCTTCGCCCGCGCCGAGGTCGATGGCCGAGCCAGCGGGTAGGTCGGCCAGATGGCGCTCGACGAACTGATTGACGGTAACGGTCCACATGTATTCGGAAGTCGCGTACCGCTCGTCCCAAAGTTTGCTGTCCATGTCGTTTGCTCTCTCTTTCCAAGTAGTGAGGGGATTAGTTCAACTGGCCAACGACGGAGCTTGGCTTGAAGCGGGCGATCAACCTTGCTTCGTTGATCATCGCTTGACGGTATTCATCCCAATCCGGATGCGCCGAACCGGTGACGGTCTCGAAGTATGAAACCAACTGGTTACTGGTTTCGTCGGTCGAACTAGTTGTCACTGGCGACAACTCGACCGTGCCATCAAACGACAGGTAACTCCACGCTGATGGATCGCTCAGGTGCAAGACAACTCGGGGATCGCGCCTCATGTTGGTCGTCTTGGCTCGACTCTCGGTTACCGATATCAAGAAGTCTCCACCGTCGATGGCGTAGGTAATGTCGGACGACTGTGGGCGGCCGTCTCTGCGAATGGTGATTAGGGCTGCGTGCTGTCGAGTTCTGGCCCACGTCATTGCTCGGCTGAGATCCATTCGTCTAACCCCTGTTCGTCTCCGGTGCCTATTCAGAACAACGTAGCCTCAGCGCACATATTCCCTGGCTGGGCCTAGCCGGTCGATTCCCAGCTCAACATGACATGGCCATTCCGTCGCCCCCAGGGTCGGCCGCTCCGCTTAGCCCGTCATCGGTGACTGAGATTCCGTGAACTAAGCCGAACGCGTAACTCTGTGGCCATCTGATGATGTCGTATCCCTCAGCGTTTAGAGCATCGGTGACCGAGCGGGGAATGCGGTTGCTGACATCGATGGCGTTGCTTGTGGAGGAGAATCTCGGTGCCACCACTGCTTCGAGCATTGGCATGTCGAAATCGATGCTGTTCAGCAGGGCCTGAGTCACACCCATTGCAATCTGGGTGCCGCCAGGAGCCCCGATCACGGTGTGTAGCGCGCCGTTGTCGAACACGATGGTTGGGCAGATCG
>JAADHX010000311.1 GCA_013151655.1 Actinomycetota bacterium | reverse complement strand
GATACGCATACGTTCTGTCATGCCGACGATTCCGAACCCCACACGCGATGATCCCGGCGTGGCACCGTTGTCGGCAACCTCGAGTACAACGACATCGGTTGAGCAGTCGATGTTCACCCAAATCTTGGTGGCTCTTCTGGCATGACGAACAACGTTCGTCAGGGCCTCCTGCACAATTCGGTACACCGCGCTGTTCACCGTTGCGGGTAGCTTTTCGAGGTCGCCAACAATGGTCACGTTGGCAGTCAACTCGCCCGCCAATGACTGGGTGAGGGCCTTAATCGCGTCCGGGCCAGGGGTTGGCGTCAGTTCCCCGGCCCGACTTGGCTCGCGCAGCAAGGTAACCATTCGGCGCATTTCGGTGAGCGCGGTTGAAGCCGAGGAGTGAATCGCCTCGAGCGTGTCTTGGGCTGCGACCGGATTCTGATGAATCACCGACTGTGCCGCTTGAGCCTGAATAGCGATAGCTGATACATGGTGAGCGACCACGTCATGTAGTTCGCGGGCGATTCGTTCTCGTTCTTCGTGCCGTGTTTCGGCCCGCTGGTATCCGCCCAACCGGGCGCGGTATCGCATGGCGAGCGCCAATGCGGCGATGAAGCACCACAGGAGTACGGTCCCGAATTCGGTGGTGGTCTTACCCTCCGGCACCGCGTATTCGCCGACAATGCCAACGACGGCAAGTACCCCAAGCCCAATTCCGACATCGCGCAGCGGGGCCCACCTGGCCAACGAGTAGATGAGCGTCACTAGGGCTCCGAGATGGGCAGACGTAACAAGCACCTCGGACTCCAAGGTGCCTGCCCAGAAGTCGACGACCGTTTGAGCTCCGAACGCGATCAGAACACCCGCGAGCGGGTTCGACCGCCGTATCAGCGTCGCCATGGCGGCGATGGAACCGGTGGCCAACGTTGCTGCTGGCCAGAGAGTGTCCGAATCGATTACTTCGTCAACGTGCAATAACACGAGCGCGACAACCAAAACAAGGTCCCTACGTCGCAGGCTTGGTGGCGGCGCGCTGATCCTCAGTTCATCGGCCAACCGTGTCGTGACTTCGGGCACGCTCCCATGGTAGGAGTTGACGCCGAAAGGGGCTTCGACCCAAGGGTCATTTGCATCTCAACCTTTAGGCCAACTGAGTGGCTATCGCTTGACCCGAAAGATCGGGACGGTTCGACCTCAAAGTCGATGTACCACGTAAGCCTGAGTTCTCACACTGTCCCTATGACCCAAGACCAACACTCGGTACGAACGAACCAGCGCTCATTTCGTTTGCTGAGTCGATCAACTCCCCGAATCGAACGGTGGAAGGCAGGTTTTGGTCGGTTCGTGTTCTTGGCAATCACCGGCGCGATCATCAGCGTGTCATCTGAGCGAATGTTCTGGTATTGGTCATCGAACCCACTGGATCATTGGGTTATCGCGCTGTACTACGGAGCCGTAGCGGCGGCTGTCCTTTGGGTCATTCAGCGGTTCAGGGTCAACTCGCTGTCGAGTTTGTTACTGGTGGCCCCCATCTTCGCCTACATGGTTGAGGGCATCATTACCCCGATTCTGTATACCGGCGGGCCCTTTGTGCCGTTCTTCCCCGCGTGGTTCAGCTTCTGGCATGGCTTTCTAGGTTTGGTTGGCCTCTGGTACCTGCTGCATCTGTGGTTGATAAACGGGCAAACCCGACGCATCGCTTGGGCATCGATTGCGATGGGTTTGTTCTGGGGAATGTGGTCCATCACGATGTTGCTGCCAGGCAACTTCGACGATCCAGAACTGATCGAGGATCACGGCGGACCCCTCGAGATCTTGGCCCCGATGGCCTTCGCTCGTTACGCGGTCAGTTTCTCGCTGATCTTGGCTGGCATGCATTGGTTGTGGGGTCGGCTCGTGAAGCCGGTCGACTTCGAGCCAAGCGTGTGGAGTAAACGACTGTACGTCGTAGCGGTTGTGACGATTTTGGTGGTGTGGAGCGTTGCTATCCCGTGGGCAGCACCGATGTTCGCCGCTTACGTCGCTATCCAGATATGGGTGCTTCGACGTCACGCTCAGGGTGCCACCGGCCCTGGTCTCTTCGAGCAGCTGAGTGGGCGGGTCCGGGGACGCCATCTCTTGGCTCTAGTGCCGTTACCTGCGACGGCCGCGGCCACCTACACATTGTTGTGGGAACTCGACCTTTCGTTGGGCCTGATCGAAGCGTTCATGTTCACCGTGATCTTCGCCCAGTCTGTGATCGGGTTGGTTGTGCTGGTTCGGCACATTCGGCGGACTCTGAAGCAGAACCCGAAACATCAAGCAGAGCCTGAGATGGGCGCGCGTAGCTAGTTCGGCGGGGCTCGGTGGCCCCGACGGCAAGGCTAGAGTTCACATCCGGTTTGAAAGAGGAGAAGTTGGCAGGTGCAGAGCGGGACATCGGTGATCGTTTTCACCGACATGGTCGGTTCGACCGAACTCCTCAACCAGCTCGGCGACGTTCGCGCCATTTCTCTGAGGCGCGCTCACGATCGGATCGCCGCTGAAGCCATCGAGTCGTTTCAGGGCGAGATCGTTGACACTTCTGGCGACGGGGTAATGGCGGTGTTCGCCACCTGCACAAGTGCTGTCGAAGCCGCAATGGCGATGCAACAAAGGGTCGAAAAGTACGGGAACTCCCGCGATGCGATTGCCAAGTTCCAGATCAGGGTCGGCGTAGCGGTCGGCGAGGTGACTGTCGATGCTGGCGACTACTTCGGAGAGCCTGTCATTGAGGCCGCCAGGCTTGAACCCCTTGCCGGTCCTGGCGAAGTGCTCGTGACCGACCTGGTCGTGCTGATGGCTCAACGTAATTCTGAGATCACATTCGAGTCGGTAGGTGAATTCGAGCTGAAGGGTTTGCCGCGTAGCGTCAGGGTCAGTCGAGCAGTGGCGCCGGTCTTAGCCTCGGCGCTGAACTTGCCCCGCCAGCTCGGTGTGGTGCAGAACTTCCCGTTCGTTGGGCGTGAACACGAATCCGAGGAGCTGGCGAGGCAATGGAGTGCCGCGCTGGAGTCGACTGGCCAACTCAGCCTGGTGACGGGCGAGGCTGGTATTGGCAAGAGTCGGCTAGTCGCTGAGCTCGCCCAAAGGGTTCATCTCGAAGGTGCAGCCGTTCTTTATGGCGCTTGCGATAGGGAGCTTATGGTCCCGTATCGGCCCTTTGTTACGGCGCTGCGCCAAGCGTCAGCACTCGACCCCGATTCGGCCGATCCGGCGGCTGCGTTGGAGGGTTTCACGCTGAACCATGCGAAGTCAGGCCTGAGTGAGAACCGTTCGGATGCAGATCGTCTCGAGCTCTTTGAGTTGGTGGCTGAAACCCTCGGCCGTGTCGGCGCCGCAAGCCCGATACTTCTAGTGATCGATGACCTTCAGTGGGCTGCTCGAGAGACGATTCTGCTTCTACGTCACCTCGTTCTTGAGGCCCCCGAACTTCGCCTCCAGATGGTTTGCAGCTTCCGCGACGGAGATGTCGGCGCTGGTCATCCACTGCATGACTTCTTGGCCGAGGTCCGCGAGTTGCCCACCCTTGTACGTGTGAACCTTGTCGGGCTGACACAGGCAAATGTGGTCGAGTTGCTGGAGTCGCGAGCTGGAGGCGAGCTCGACGATCGGGCACGCGGCCTGGCCGATCGACTCCACGGCGAAACCAAAGGAAGTCCGTTCTTCACCGGCGAACTGCTGCGCCATCTCGCTGCGACCGGGGCCCTGGTCGAAACTGACGGCATCTGGAGCGTTGCCCACGACCTTGAACGCCTACCGATACCAGACTCGATCCGCGATGTAGTTGCTCAACGGTTATCGCGACTTGCCGGCGATGCTGTGATCTTGCTCTCGACGGCCGCGGTCATTGGTTCGAACTTCGATCTGCATCTGCTGGCGGCGGCTCTTGGATCTAGCGCGAGCCAGGTTCTTCATACACTTGAAGCCGCCGAATCAGCTGCACTAGTGGCCGAAAGCGATGAGCCAGGACGCTACTTCTTTGTGCACGAGATTGTTCGAGGCGCTCTGCTCGATGGACTCACTGGCACTCGGCGCTCTCAGACTCACGCCCACGTCGCCGAGGCCCTCGAGACGTTGCCAGGCGATCGTGTTGTCGAGTTGGCCTATCACTGGGGTCGTTCCGCTACTCCCGGTAGCGATGTCAAGACCATCCGGTACCAGCTCGAGGCGGCAGCCCTCGACGAAAGAGTCCTGGCCTGGGAAGGTGCAGCCGATCGCTACCGGCAGGTGATCGGTCTGATCGAGCAGGACAACGGTGGCGATAGCGCTGAGTTTGCAGAGACTTGGCTCGCGCTGGGTCGGTCGCTACGCATTCTTGGTGACCCCGAGTACACGGCTGCGATGATTGAGGCTGGGCGCATCGGCCGACGGGTCGATCGCGCCGATATCTTGGCCGAGGCCGCCATCGGGAGTACTCGTGCCGGTCTATGGTTTCCGGTCTCCGATAGCCCCAATCCCGACATAGTCGATTTGTGTGAAGACGCATTGCTCGACCTTGCGCCCGACGATCCGCTGAGGATTCGCGTCCTGTCGACGCTCGCCGTAACCCTGGCCTTCGACGCAGATCGTGAGCGGCGCGCCGACTTGGTTGGCGAGGCTGCACGACTGGCGCGCGAGATTGGCGATCGACTGCTGTTGGGGGCAGTTCTTGTTGCCGAGTTCCTGGCTCTTTGGGACCCTCAAGCATTCGAGCGTCAGCACGAAATCGTTGACGAACTGAAATTACTTGCTCGACGCACCGCCGATCCTGAACTTCAGTTTCTCGCCGGATTCTTCGACGCGCGACTGCTGCTTGAGGCTGGCAGTGTTAAGGCCAGCAAGGTGGCGTTGGCGGGCCTAGTCACTCCCATCGCAGAAACGAGAAGTTCGTTCTTTCAGTTCTTGGTTGAGCGGATGCAGGTTGGCATCGAGATCCTCGAATGTGAGCCAACGGCCGAGGACTCGGCGAACGAGCTTCTCGAACGGTCGGCTCGAACCGCGCTCGACTCCAAAGGTGCCTGGATGGCGCACATGGGAACCCTCGCTCGGAGCGCCGGTACCTATGGCGACTTTGTGCCGTCATATGACATGTTTGTCGAGAAGGTTCCCGGACAGACGGTGTGGTCGTATGCGTTGGCCCGCAGTCTGGTTGCAGCTGGCGAGGATGAGCGCGCGTCCGCAATCCTGGACGACGTACCTCCGGCCAGGATCGACTATCTGTGGATCTCGGCGATGCAGATGTTGGCCGAGACTGCGTATGCGCTGAGACGACCCGAGTTATCCAAACAAGCTTTCGACGCACTTCTTCCTCATCGTGGGAAACTTGGTGTCCTGGCGTCGGGCACCATGACCTTCGAGCTTGTGACAACATCGCTCGGCCAGGCCGCCGCCGGATCTGGGGATCTCGCCACGGCCGAAGAGTTGTTCCGCGAGGCCGTCACACAGGCCGACGAGATCGGTGCGCCGTACTTCTCAGCTACCTCTCGCAGCTGTTTGGCGGCAGTGCTGATTGCCCGGAAAGACTCCAGCACCGCCGTCGAGATCGGCAATCTGTTCGACCAAGTTGATGGTCTTGCCAAGACCCATTCTTTCCAGGAGGAGGTTGCCAAGATCGAAGAGATGAGAGCAACCGTGATAGCTCGAGATTGAAGCGCTTGACAAGTTCTTCCACGGCCACCATCGTGTCGCAGCAGCGCAACGGGGCCTGCTCAATTAGGGGAGCGGTGCATGAGCAGCCGGCGCGTGGTTACTGGGCATGATGCCGATGGAAACTCGGTGTTTGTTAGCGACGAGGACTTTGCGCCGGTAACTCTCTCGATGATGCCTGGCAGCGAGTTTCGCCGCCTCTGGAGCTCCGATTCGGCCCATGATTATCCGGGTGCCGGAGTGGACCCCCAGGCGTCCTCGTACTTTCCTCCAATCGGTGGCTTCCGCTTCACCACAGTGACGTTCCCGCCCGCTGGCGATGCGGCCGAATATCCAGACGATATGGAGGCAGCAGCGGCCGAGGTAGAGGAGAAACTGCCAGGCATCATGGCCCACATGGAGTTCGACGACCCTGGAATGCACACGTCCAACACCACCGACTTCAATGTGCTTTTGTCGGGCGAACTTATCCTCGAACTCGACAACGGTGCCGAAGTGTTGCTTAAACCAGGCGACACAATTGTTCAGAACGCGACGAGGCACCGCTGGCGCAACCCAGGCACGGCGCCTGCGGTCGTAGCCTCGGTGATTGTTGGTGCCGAACCGCGGTGACGGCCGTTGGACCTAAGACATCTAATGGACGGTTGGCCACTGAGGCGGGCGCCATTGTGGGTTTGGCATTGTTGAATGTCGGCACCGCCGTCGGTTATGCGGCCCTCATCTTCACCGGTCCGCTGGCGATTGGTTTACCGCGGGCAGCTAGCGCCTTTCTTCTTGGATCGGCTGTTGTCACGATTGTGATGGGCATCCGAGGGCGGATCAATCTGGCGTTTTCCAAAAGCCAGGACGGACCAGTCATTGTTATGGCCGCTGTTGCGGTATCGATGGTTGCCAAAGATCCAGGTACTGGGCCGGTCTCAGTGATTGTCATGATCGGTCTCACGACAGCTCTCACCGGCATCGGGATGATTGTCGTCGGGCGGTTCGGTTTCGGAAGAATCGTCAGATATCTACCCACAACTGTTGTGTCGGCATTTATCGCCGGTACGGGCTGGTTGCTGTTCAAGGGTGGATTCGATGTCATGGTCAGCCAAGATCTTGGGCTTGGCGATGTCGCCGACCTGTTTGGTGCGAGCCAACTCAAGTTCTGGGCTCCTGGGTTGCTACTCGGAACCATCACTTTGGCTGTTGGCCTATTTCCTAAAGTGCCGCCGATTGCGGGCAGCATTGTCACCGTTGTCGGGATTGGGGCCTTCTTCGCTGTCGGATTGGGGGTCTCGTCGTTGTCTGACCTGCAAAACGACGGCTGGTTCATCGGCCCATTTCCTGACGGCGTCGATCTCAAGTTGATCTCGGCCACCGAAGTCGCCGATATGTCGTGGGCATTGGTTTCTTCTCAGATACCTGGCCTGCTAACAGTCATTGCTGTTTCCCTGGTTGCGGTGCTGCTGAATCTGACGAGCTTCGAGGCCATCGACAGGACCAGCGTCGATGTCGATCACGAGGTCACAAGCGCAGGGGTGGCCAACTTGTTGGCTGCTCCTCTCGGAGGCATCGTCGGGTTTCATGCAATCGGCAACACAGTTCTGGCCCGGCAGCTAGGAATGTCCACGCGGGCGGTTCCGATCGGTGCTGGAATTCTGGTTGGTCTGATGGCGGCGTTCGGGGGCGAAGCGATCGGTTACATGCCACGTATGGTTGCGGGCGGCGTGCTGGTAGCAGTAGGACTCGGCCTACTGTTCCGGTGGGTCGAGGAGCTCTTCGCGACCGTCGATTGGTTACGCAGACTTCTTGGCATCGGCGTTGTGTTGGTGATTGCCTCTGTCGGAATCCTCGAAGGAGTCGCGGCCGGAACGATCGCCGCCATAGTCCTTTTCGTGATTCAGTACAGTCACATCGATCCGGTACGCAACGAAACAGACGGTGTTCAGTCTCGAAGTCACGTCGACCGTAGCCCCGCCGAAGAGGCCAGGCTCGAAGAGTCCGGCGGCGGCACTTCGGTCGTTCAGCTCCAAGGTTTCTTGTTCTTCGGATCACTTGGTCAACTGGCCGACCGGATTCGGCGGAGGCTGAGCCAGCACGATCCAGAGCTGGGTGTCGTGGTACTCGACTTCAAGCACGTAACCGGAATCGATTGGTCGGGTTATTCGCTGCTCAGCCAACTGGGTGAGCAGGTCGAGGCGTCGGGCGCAGTCATGTTGATTTCGGGGCTTTCGCCACAGATAGCGACCGCGCTTCGGCGATCTGAGCCTGCGTTCGCCGAACAAGTTGGCATCTACTCAACTCTCGATGCAGCCATGGAGGCCGCCGAGCAACGACTACTTAGTGCCTGGTCAGAGACCATTCCCGCCGAAGTGCCGGTTCAGGCCCGTCTCTCCGCGGATCTACTCGCTCATTTCGACGCTTCTACTGTCGAACCAGAGTCGGTCGTGATGAGGCAGGGCGTAGCTAGCGACGAGTTTCACATCGTTGTGTCTGGATCTCTGTTGGCCTACAGGGTCGATCCTGATGGCAGTCGGCAGCGACTGCGTCGATTCGGAGTGGGGACCTTCATTGGTGAGATCGGCATGGTCACGGGCAACGTTCGGTCGGCAGAAGTTGTTGCCGACACCGAAGTGCATTTGCTGACGATGCGCCGAGCGACCTTCGCACGGTTACGTACTGAGAATCCTGATCTGGCCCTCGAACTTCAGGATCGCATGCTTATAGAGCAGTCCGACAGGGTCGTTTCGCTAAGCAGGAACCTGGCCAGGGCCCTTCGGTGAGTCGTGGCGTCCTGCTTGAGAACCTCACGTGGGTCGAAGCTGAACAGGTCCTAGATTCCGACACCGTTGTTGTTCTTCCGATCGGTGCTGCGGCTAAAGAACATGGCCCGCACCTTCTTCTGAAGAACGATCTGCTGATCGCCAACTACATGCGCGGCCGGGTCCTTGAAGTCTGTGATGTAGTGGTTGCTCCGACGCTCGGCTATCACCACTACCCAGCCTTCAGTGAGTACCCGGGCAGCACGAGTTTGCGCCAGGACACCGCGCGCGATGTTGTGGTCGACATCTGTCGGAGTCTCGCGGCGTTCGGACCTCGTCGTTTCTATCTACTCAACACCGGTGTCTCGACGGTTCGGGCGCTAGCGCCGGCGGTCGACCTTCTGGCCGCGGACGGCATCGTGGCTCGGTACACGGATCTGGCCAGTTTCGACGATGTCGGGAAGGTCGTCGGATCCCAGGAAGGCGGTAGCCATGCCGACGAGATCGAGACGTCGATGATGTTGTACCTAGCTCCCGACTCGGTCGACATGACCAAGGCCGAACTCGACTACGACCCGCGCGATCTGCCTGGGCTTAGCCGCGATCCCGAGACGGGCAGGACCTATTCGCCCACGGGGATCTTTGGCGACGCACCCCTCGCCACAGTCGAGAAGGGCCGCATCGTGGTTGAGACCTGGGTCGAAACCCTCATCGAAGAAATCGCATCGCTCCGAGCAGCCGAGTTGCCCTGATCGAACACGGTGCGTTATCAGCACCGAAAGCGTTTGGGTGGGTTTTGTCTACCGTGACGGTGCGTTATTGGCACCGAAAGCGTTTGGCGACGCCTAGTCGGCGATCGAAAGGGCGCGGCTGGGACACCTGTCGATCGCAACCTGGGCTCGGTCTCTTGGTAATCGCCCATCGCCCACCAGCTCGGCAATACCGGTGTCGTCGTCGATTCGGAACACATCTGGCTCGAGTAACTCGCACTGCCCGACCCCGATGCACACCTCATCGTCGATTGCGATTGTGACCAAATCGTTGTCGTTCATCTGAAGTTCCGGTCTCGACTCGGTGCCGTGAAGACGGACTCACGCGAGCGCTTATAGGGTGAATCGTTCGGTAGCGAACGAGTATTGCATATGGCCAGCCAGAAGGCCCGAACTGCGCCGACCTAAAGAAACGAGAGATCGCATGGCTGAGCGCCAACGAGCACTTGCTGGGTTGAAGGTTCTTGACCTTGCGACCCTGTTAGCCGGTCCGTTCGCTGGTTCAATTCTGGGCGAACACGGCGCCGACGTGGTGAAGGTCGAACAACCTGGTGTTGGCGATCCGTTGCGCAGGCTGGGCACCGCTAGCCCGACCGGCGATACGTATTGGTGGTTCACCGATACCCGCAACAAACAGATGATCGAAGTCGACCTTCGCACCGATGAAGGTGTCGGCGAGATCAAAGCCCTAGTTGCCGAAGCCGACGTCGTGATAGAGAACTTCAGAACCGGAACCATGGCCAGATGGGGCCTCGGCTACGACGACCTCGTTGTTGTCAACTCTGGACTAGTTCAGCTTTCCGTTACCGGTTACGGACAGACCGGACCTCTCGCTAACACGGCTGGGGTAGCCAGGATTGCCGAAGCGTTCACTGGCATGACTCACCTCACTGGTCAACCCGATGGTCCACCGGGTCTTGGCGGGTCGTCGGCTTTGGCCGACTATATCTGCGGCCTCTATGGCGCTTTGGGCGTGATGCTGGCCATCTCGGCGAGGCACGAAACCGGCCGAGGCCAACAAATCGACATGGCCCTGTACGACGGAGTTGCCCGATTCCTCGACGAGTTGGTGCCGGTGTACACCCACACCGGCCAAGGCCGCGAACGTATGGGTAGCGAGACGAACAGGTCGGTTCCGCACAACAACTACGAGGCGGCCGACGGGCGTTGGGTGACGATTGCGTGCACCAACGACCCACTGTTCGCCCGCCTAGCCGGCGTCATGGAACGGCCTGAGTTTCTCGACGACGATCGGTACGCCACGAGTGCGGCCCGTATCGCCAGGCGCCACGAGGTCAACGGAATCGTTGCCGACTGGGTCGCCAAACATGATGCAGCAGAGGTAGTAGCTCTGTGTGCGAGAGCCACAGTTCCTTGCGGAGTCGTCAATACCGTTGCCGAATACGTGGCTCATCCCCAGGTCGAGGCGCGGCACTCAACGGTCACTATCGACGTACCCGGCCTTGGCGAGTTGACGGTGCCTGGCGTTGTTCCAGCTCTCAGCGACACGCCAGGACGGGTTGATCGTCTTGGCGGAGTTCAGAACGAAACATCGGCCGCGGCGATTGTTGCCCGTTGGCAGAAGTAGGCGGGCAATCGACGGCCTTGCCAACGCAGGCGTTCACAGTAAGAATTGTGTCGTACCGGGGTCTGGAATCGGGGAGAATCCAATGGCGAACTTGTCGAACGTATGGACCAAGCTGACCGGCTTGGAGATCGCGTCGGGTGAGGGCTCGTGGCTCACGACGACCAGCGGCGAGCGCTACCTCGACTTCGTTGCTGGGATCGCGGTCAACTCGTCTGGGCATTCGCATCCCAAAGTTGTTGAAGCCATCGCCAACCAGGCTGCCCGCGGCCTTCACCTTCAGGTCAACATGTTCACCCACGATCTGCTCCAGCCGCTCGCCGACAAGCTCGACGAAATCACACCAGCCGGAATCGATACGTTCTTCTTCACCAACTCTGGTGCCGAGGTAACCGAGGCTGCGGTCAAGCTGGCCAAACAAGCAACCGGCCGGCCAAACACCATCGTGTTCCAGGGCAGCTTCCATGGTCGTACTCATATGGCAATGGCCATGACGACGTCGAAGACGATCTACCGAGCCGGTTATGCGCCGCTTCCAAGCGGGATATTCGTGGCGCCGTTCCCCGATGTTCACGCCGACGACATCGACGCTGAGGTAACGAAGGCCCTCGACGGGTTCGACGTATTGCTCGAGACCAACACCGCTCCGAGCGAGACTGCTTGTGTCATCGTCGAACCCGTACTCGGCGAGGGCGGATACGTACCAGCGCCACCGGGGTTTCTCGAAGGCATCGATGCCAGATGCAAAGAGCACGGCATCTTGTTCGTCGCCGATGAAGTGCAATCGGGTGCAGGGCGAACCGCCAAGATGTGGGCTATCGACCACTACGACGTGCGACCAGACGTCATCTGCATGGCCAAGGGCATTGCGTCTGGATTCCCGTTCGCGGCGCTCGGCGCCCGCAAAGAACTAGACGACAAGTGGACTCCTGGCAGCCACGGCGGCACTTATGGCGGCAACCCCATGGCGTGCGCTGCGGCGCTCGCCACCATCGAGATTCTCACCGCTGACGGCTTCCTCGATGATGTTCAGGCCCGCGGCGATCAGCTAACGGCAGGTCTTCGCCAGCTTCAGGCCGATCGTGGTGGTATCGCCAACATTCGTCAACTTGGCCTTATGGTCGCCGCCGACTTTGTCGATGCTGCGACAGCGTCGGCCGTTGTCAAACATGCCTTCGACGAGAGCAACGTCATCTTGATGACCACCGGTCGGGCCGGCGTAGCTGTTCGGTTCATGCCTCCACTCACGGTTAGCGAGGACGAAATCGATCTAGCGCTTCGAGCGCTCGACAAGGCTCTCGTGTCGATCTAGAGCTTCACGTATTCGAAGTCGAAGGGCTTTTGGTGAATGCCCGAGGTAGGCGCAGCTATCCAGCCGGCGATCTTTCCTGGCTCAGTGACTCCGACCATCAGCGACTTCACATGAGCCCGGTCGGCGTCTGTGGGTAACCATCTGCCTACACCGGCGTTCCACTCCTCGTCGTCTACGATCCGACCGTCTGGGGTGACGTTGTAGTCGCGAAATGTTCCGACCTGGCGGTGGAATCCAACGTAAGGAAGCCCGAACTCGAAGTCGACTCCCGCTTCGGCGACTGCCCGATTCCAGCGGACCAGACCTTTGTGGCAGTCGAGCGTGTAGTCGTCGCGCAGTGTCTCGTTCAGCGCGGCCAACTGAGTGACCTCGCGTTCTGTGATGCCGTTGCTGGTGGCTTCGGGAACTTTGCGGCCCACGTCGATGAGTCGATGATCGTCGTTGCGTTTGGTTTCCTGGAAACGGCCCTTGATGCCGCTGGCGTAGAAGTTGGCCGCGTTGGTCGAGGTCTCGGAGCCGAACAGGTCGAGCGAAACTGAGTAGTGGAAGTTGATGTACTTCTGGATGAGTTCGAGGCTGATACCGCCGTGAGGCTGAACTTGGTCGGTGTCGTGCTCGCGCATCAGGTCGAGGGTGCGGTGGATGATCCGAGCAATGCCAGACGCGCCAACGAACATGTGGTGGGCTTCTTCTTTGAGCATGAACTCACAAGTGCGAGACAGCGGATCGAACGCCGATTCTCGTAGCGACGCGAGCTGATATTTGCCATCGCGATCGGTGAAGTAGGTGAACATGAAGAACGACAACCAGTCGGGAGTCTCTTCGTTGAACGCGCCGAGGATTCTCGGGTTGTCGGGGTCGCCGGAGTGCCGTTCGAGCATCTCGTCGGCTTCGTCTCGACCATCGCGGCCAAAATAGCGGTGTAGTAGGTAGACCATGGCCCAGAGGTGGCGGCCCTCTTCGACGTTCACCTGGAACAGGTTGCGCATGTCGTACAGCGACGGAGCGGTAAGGCACAGGCGACGTTGCTGCTCGACAGATGCCGGTTCGGTGTCGCCCTGAACGACGATGAGGCGTCGTAGATCGGCCCGGTATTCGCCGGGTACGTCTTGCCAGACGTCTTGGCCCATGTTCTCGCCGAACGCGATCTTGCGGTCTGGTTCGGCATCGGCCATGAAGATGCCCCACCGGTACTCTGGCATCGACACATGGTCGAAGTGGGCCCACCCCTGCTGGCCGACCGCGATGGCTGTGCGGAGGTAAACCGGGCTCGTCTTATACGCAACGGGGCCAAGTTCTTCCCACCACTTGATGTACTTGGGTTGCCACGATTCGAGGGCCCGCTGGAGTCGGCGATCGCCAGCCAGATCCACGTTGTTGGGGATCTTGGCGTTGATGTCTACTTTGCTCACGATCTCAGACCCTGGCCTTGTCGTATTCTGGCCGGGCGCCACTGCCGAAACGCGACAGCGCTCCGTCTGGGCCGACGGCGTTAGGACGTTGAAAGATCCAGTTCTGCCAGGCTGTTAGGCGCCCGAAGATCTTGGTTTCGACGGTTTCTGGACCAACGAAGCGGTAGTTGGCTTCCATGCCCGTGAGGGCATCGGGGGAGAAGCTGGCCCGTTCTTCGAGCATGACCCGAACTTCATCTTCCCAGTCGATGTCGTCGAGCGCGAATGTAACTAACTCGGCGTCGAAGGCTTCAACAGCCGTGAGCGGTTGACCCGCTAGGGAGTTTGCTTTCGCCAAGGCGTCGGGTCGTTGCCAGAACCGTGTCTCTAGACGACTGAGCCCGTTCGACATTTCGAACCAGCCAGCGTTGGCCGTGGTCAACTGCACCTTTGCATCGGCAACGTTGGAGTGTTCCCATTGACCTTCGAGCATGTAGCTGCGATCGGCAGCCAAGAACAACTCGGCGAATATGCCAACGAAACAGCTGCCTGGCTCGACGATGGCCACGATTGTTCTGGCGGAGAGGTCGAGGCGCTTGAAGGTCCGTTGCCAGTAGAGACGCGCTTCGCGACTGGCCCAGGTCTGTGCTTCTGGCGACAGAATTTCTTCGGCGCGCAGCACGGCTTCGGGGTCGCCGGTTGTCTCGATTATCCAGGTGCCGATGTCGACTTCGTTGAAGCGAAGATGCAGCATGGCATCGTCGAACTGGCGCGCGGTGGCGATGATCCAGGAATTGGCTCCTTCGGCTTCTAGTGCTTCGACTGATGTTGGCGGCGCGGTCGAGGGCGCGCTGAGGGTGATGGTTGCGGTGGCCAAGGAGCGGTCGATGCCGACGCTTACGTGTTCGTAGGTGATCTTGTTGTCGCCAATGGTGCGATCGAGAGGTCCGAACACGATCGGCTGGCCGTCGACGGGGCGGTCCGATACCGCAGCGTGGTGACTGGCGCGATCTGCGATTAGGGATTCGAACTCACTGGTTGGAGCAACATGATCCACGAGGCCCCAACCCAAAGCCTGTTTAGCGCGCACCCCTTCGCTGCGAGTCGCGAACACATCGGCTAGGTCTCGGCGCACGTGACGTTTGTCGACCACCCGGGTGAGCCCGCCTGTGCCTGGAAGGACCGCCAGAAGCGAAACTTCTGGCAACGAAACCGCCGACGAACGGTCGTCGACCAGCAGGATTTCTTCGCAGGCGAGGGCGAGTTCGTAGCCGCCACCAGCGGCGGTCCCGTTTACTGCGGCGATCCAAGTTTGGCCTGAGAACTCCGATGCGTTCTCGATCGAGTTGCGGGTTTCATTGGTGAATTTACAGAAGTTGACCTTGTGCTGGTGGCTCGAGGTGGCAAGCATTTGGATGTTGGCGCCCGCACAGAATATCTTGTCGAGGCCGCCGGTCACAACAACGACTGAGACGGCCGGATGCTCAAACCGAAGTCGCTGTACGACGTCGTAGAGCTCAATGTCGACGGCTAGGTCGTACGAGTTGGTTTTGAGCTGATAGTCGTCACGCGACCCGGCGTCTGGGTCAACGTCCATCGTCAGAGTCGCAACCGGTCCGGCGACGGATAGACGCCAGTGGTTGTACGACGATGGGTCGACCCTGAAGTCGATCCCGGTTGGCTCGTCGTGCGCCATAGATCCCTACCTCGGCCCTAGGCAGTGGTCGACTAGGTAGTCGCGTACTTCTTCGCCCACGAAGTCGGGAGACTCGAAGGGGCCAAGGTGGCCTAGCTGCGGGTAGGCCAGAAGCGCTGCGTTTGGCATCGCCTCGGCGATGGAGGGCGCGAGACGGCCGGGGCTTGGTCCGGGTCCCGCTTCTGGGTGTCCGGAGGCGATCAGTGCTGGCAAGGTCAGACCTTGGATGAGGTCGGTCGTTACCTTGTCTTCACACTCAAATGCCTTGGCTTCGTCTTCTGGTGTGCACGCGAGGCTCACCGTTGCGTCGTCGTTGTCGTCGAATCCTTCCTCGACGTAGGCGACAAGAGCGTCAGTTCGGAAACGGGCGAACGGCGGTTTCTGTGCGTAGCGCCACGCCGCTTCGGCTCGGGACGAGAACGTCGACCGGCGGCTGCGGGCCCGGCTGCTCATCGGGTTGTCGGCGCGATCCACGAGCAGGCCTGGCGGAAACACGATCGGCTCGTACAGATAGGCAGCGCGTAGCAGTCCTGGCTGGTTCAGTTCGGCCAGTAGGAGGGCAGCTCCGCCGAGCGAATGACCGAAGGCAACTACCGGTTCGGAGCTAAAGGCGGCAATACCCGCGGTTACATCCTGGGCGATCAGGTTCCACGAGAAGTCGCCGCTTGTCGGCGAAGGCGAACGACCATGGCCGCGCACGTCGATGGCCCACACCGCGAAATCGTCGGTCAGCTGCTTCGCCATCGGGGCATAGGCAGCGCCGTGGAATCCAGTGGCATGGCAGATGACTAAGGGTGGCCCTTTACCCCCGAATGAGCGGACGAAAACCTCGCTGCCATCAATGGACTGCACCGAGATCCCGTCGGTGCCTGGTTCTTGTGTCGAGCCCACGGGTCGCTACCGGTCTCTCTGCCCCTGGCTGGGCGTTGATCTATCGTCAGCAGACGAACAGCAATCGTATCTCGCGCCGTGTGTTGCACTGTTAACAGCCGTGTCCTGAACTCAAAATGACTTCGATTAGGCGTTGAACTGAAAGCGCCTCGGCAAAGGTGGCGATCCCGCTCGGATTACCGTCAAACATGTCGTGTAGGTCACTGAAGAAGCGAGCATTGTTCGCCCGCCGGTCGTCGGCGTCGGCGATGTCTTGGCGGGCCCATGGCCCTCCATCGGACAGGTACACCTCGCTCCAATTGCTAAGTCGGATCGACTTGTGGCTTCCGTGGATCGTGAACTCCACAACGTCGGGGCCTACGCCAAGCGACGTTCCCGACATGCGCACCGGCACACCCGAGCAATCGAGAGCAGCCTCGAAGCTTGACTCACAGGCCTCGTCGTTGTCGGGGTAGGACACCGATGAGTGGACCAGCGTCGCTTCGCCGAACAACCTCTCGGTTAGGAACACGAAGTGTGAACCAACCTCGCGCAGATAGCCACCCTCGGCTCGTTTCGTCAACCACGTTGCCGCGCTCTGCCAGTCGCGAGGCCACGGATTGAAGTGCAGGTGTAGGTCGACGCCTAGAACCTCACCGAGCTGGCCGCCGTTGAGGGCTGCCTGGAGGTAGTCGACCTGAAGGTTTGCCGCGAACGGAAAGTTCACCGCGTTGATGATGCCCTGGCTGGCCAATAGCTCGACAAGGGCTGCGCTCTCAGCAACGTCGACGCCGAGTGGTTTCTCGCAATAGACCGACTTGCCCGCTCGCACGGCAATGGAGACGTACTCGGCATGGGCCTTGGGCGGACAAGCGATGTACACAACGTCGACGTCGGCGGCTTCGATGGCATCCATTAGTCCGCTAACAACTACTACCTCTGGAAAGTCGAGCGTCGCCTTGTTTCGTGCGTCATCGTTCGGGTCCCATGCGGCCGCGACCCGAAAGCCATCATGCATCTCGAGGCTCGCCAACATTCGGTTACCCATGATGCCAAGCCCGACTATGGCAACGGCGATAGTCACGATCGATTGTTCACTTGTTGGGCGCGGTTGTAGGTCGTCATGTTGCAGTTCTTACTAGCTGTTCGCTGGGTCACTCGAATTGCGATGTTGGGGGTTTCGACGTGAGACAGTGATCCTGGGTTTTGAATCTGTTGAGGTCCAGTCGGTAACGTGTGGCCAACGCCGCTTCGATAGTGGGTGGCTGCCAGTCGACGAGTAGGAGTCATCCAATGTCAGATACTGCAACTGGTTCGGATATTGCGCCCGTAACCGACTGGCTTCACGACTGGGACTGGCTCGACGATCAGTGGGGGTCCAACGCGATCGACATCTGGAACAGCGTTCGCGAGCAGTGCCCCGTCGCATCGACCGAACGCTACGGACGGGCGTTCATGCCGGTCACTATGGAAGGCGTTTCCCAGGTCGCCAAAGACACCGAGCACTTCTCTTCGATCTGGGTCAGCGTGAGCCGTCCCGATGCTCCGCGGTCGCCGGCGCCACCGATTACTTCGGATCCGCCCGATCACAAACCGCACCGACGGTTGCTGTTGCCATCGTTCAATCCGAAGAGGATCAACGCCATCGAAGACACGATGCGCGATTACTGCCGCAGTCTGATCGCCAAGCTCGAAGGGATGGAGAGCGCCGACGCGGCCGAGCAATACGCTCAACACATCCCGGTTTTCGGCATCTGTCATCTCACGGGTTTGCCAGAGACCGATGCCGACTTGTTCCGCGACTGGATCTACCGGAACTTTCAGTTAGCACCACGCGACAATGCCGTTCGTGCCGAGGTCATGGGGGAGATGGGCGAGTACATCGGCGCGATCCTCAACGATCGCCGTGAGAACCCTCAGGACGACATGCTGTCAATGATTGCTAACGCCGAGTTCGACGGCGTTCCGGTCGATTGGGACCTCAAGGTCGGGTACGTCCGGTTGCTGATCGTCGCTGGAATCGACACGACCTGGAGCGCAATCGGTTCGGGACTTTGGCACTTTGCTCAGAACAACGACGAGGTTGCCCGCCTGGTCGCAGTCGAGAACGACCACATGTTGTGGCAAACAGGCACCGAGGAGGTCCTGCGCTACTACGCGCCGGTAACAATGGCCCGCAAGGTCATCAAAGACACCGTGGTCGCAGGTTGCCCAGTGCACGAGGGCGATCAGATGCTGGTCACGTTCCCGGCCGCCAACCATGATCCTGAGAGCTTCGAGAACGCCGAAGAGTTCCAACTCGACCGGGCCAAGAACCGACACGTCGCGTTCGGGCTCGGCGTGCATCGCTGTGTCGGTTCGAACTTGGCCAGGCTCGAGCTTCTGGTGGGGCTCCAAGAGTGGCTGCGAGCGTTTCCCAACTACGCGTTGGACCCGACTCAGCAAACCACGTGGGCCAACGGTCAGGTCCGGGGCCCCCGAAAGATCCCGGTGCTACTCAACCGCTGACACCGGTCGAACGGCTACTTCAACTGTTGTTTCGCATGTGCTTCGGAACTGCTCAGCCTTGAGCCCTCTGAGCGTGGTTGCGTGCTTTCCAAGATGGGAGATCTCGATGTCACCGTTCTTTCGTGCAACCCACTGGAAGTTTGACGCCATGTTCTAAGCATGTTCGAGTGAACCATCATCGGCAAGCGAGTTGTTGGCGGATTCTTGCGATGGACTTAGCCATCTTCGGCGGCTATGGGCCTTACGGCGCCCGGCCGCCCGTAGCCCGTCACGGCCTTTCGGCGGACCAGCGGCGTGCCTCTTCGTAGATCTCGCCAAGGCTCATCTCGTCGAGCGGGTCGTGCGAGGCGACGAGCGGGATATGGTTCCGGAGTGGCCATTCTCTTGGCGATCCTTGCTGGTGGCCTTCTGGGCTATGTCTTGGAACGCGGCGATCTCTGTTTCCATTCAACCTGGCGAGGCCTGCTTAGAAAACCGCGCCAGGTCGACCTCGTGCGCTCTTACTTGCTGCTGCTCCTAATTTCGGTACCCGCGGTGCAACTCCTGAAGGCATTGGGCTGGATCGATCCGTGGATTCCGCCGTTCGTCTGGCGAGCGAACCTCGCGGGCGGCCTGGTCTTTGGCGTCGGCATGGTTGTCGCGTCCACCTGCGTGACCGGCATGTTCTACAAATTCGGCCATGGCATGCTTGGCACAGCGGTTGCGATTGCTGGCTGGGCAATCGGCGACGTCGTGACCTACAACGGCCCGCTCAGCTTCCTTCGAGATGAACTGAACGCAGATCCGGTAACAGTCAACGGTGAAACAGCGACACTGGGAAATGCCTTGGGCCCCTTCGGACCCATTTTGCTGATAGCCGTCGGAGTTGCCGTAGCGGCTTACCTCTATAGCAACCGAGCCTCGCCCGGCGCGCGGTCCAGGGGCAAACTGTGGGGTTGGATGCCACTGGGTTTGGCCATGGCTGCTGTTACATCCGTTGCCTGGCTGCTCGTAAACGTTGAGGGCTCAGATTACAGCTTCGGCACTTCGGGAGTGCCAACCACAGTCTGGGATGCCCTGAGCGGAAGTCGCGAAGCTGGAGCGTCGATATGGATCCCGTTGGCTCTGGTCAGCATTGTTCCAGGCGCCTTCGTCGCTGCGAAACTCGCAGGCACACTCTGGATCCGCGGTGAAGACACCCGCCGGTACCTCCAACTAGGGTCAGGCGGCCTATTGATGGGAGCGGGAGCCGCCGTCGCGGGCGGCTGCAACCTCGGCCATTCCATTGTTGGTGTCCCCCTGCTTTCGCTTGGCAGCATCACCACCACGATCGCCATGATCGTCGGAGTCTTCGGGGCCCACTACGCGGCAAAGCTCATGGGATCTGCAGAGGCAAAACCAGACCAGAGTCGGCAACCGTCCCACCAGCCGACCTGATCACAAGTTCTCCGAGCTTGCGGGTGCGGTCCGCGATGTTTGCCACCGAGTCGAATTCAGGCAAGTCGCCGCCGATTAGATCTTGGTTGAAGTAGACGTCGGTGGAGTTCTTCACCGACTCCGGGAGCCCTTCAAAGCCGATGATTACGCCAAGCAGACCAGCCGCGGTGGTCATGTTGTTATCGGCATCCCAGCCGGCCAGCCCTGCAATATTGAGCGTCTCGATGAGGTCAGACTCGCCGTACAGCAGTGCCATGATCGTGACCGCGAAGTTGACGCGGCTC
>JAADHX010000091.1 GCA_013151655.1 Actinomycetota bacterium | reverse complement strand
CCCGAAGAGCCAGCTTCGGCCGACGATGATAGCGACTCCATGCCCCCAGAACCCGGGAACCCTCGGCCAGCTGCATTCTTAGAACTTGAACATGTACTCGCCGAACGTCTCTCAACCAAAGTACGAATCGAGATGGGCGTAAACAAGGGGCGAATGACCGTTGAATTCGCTGACCTCGAAGACCTGGAGCGGTTGTATCGAGTCATCAACAGCTAATCAGAGCGGCCCTGAGTCGATGATCGACCGTCGAGTCACTATCGAGGGTTGTGAGTCCGACTCTAAGGTGGACCTCGACTGACCACAGCCTGTGGTCAAGCCTGTGGGTAAGTGGTCTCGGACTGAAGCTGGCCTACCCAGGCCAGCACTGACGACGTCAGTTTGGAGGCCAACTGCGGCGCGTTGCGAACCACGGTACCCATGTCGCCGAACCGACACGAGATGGCGGTCATACGCGTCTCGCGTAGTATCGGTAACCGCAGGCCACGGGGACGTACAAGACCGGTGACTGATTCAAGATGCTCTGCTGCGCAGTATGCCAGCGCGCGTCCCGCCCCAGATTCGACCCCCGTAGCGGCGAAGTACGATATTGAGTTCTGGCCAGGGCGCGTATCCAGCGCTATAACCAGATCGGCCGCCACAGTGTTCGCCTGCCTTGCGTGCATCGACCAGTCGGGGTGGTGAATCGTGAGCACCGATGCCCCTGCCTCACCAAAGGAGCGCCTGAGGGCCGCTGTGAGGCTGTCCAGGCCTCCTGGTTCACACAGAACGACAGTACGGCCGCGCAGTCCCACGAAACCCGATCTGATCAGCTCGGTTTCGCGTACGGCCGTGACGTTCGAGGCAGATGTTCCGGCGCGAGGGGTCAGTCGCCTGAACGTGTTGATGGTGTCGGCGCCACAAATTCCATCGGTCGGGAGACCGGCGTTCGTCTGAAAGTCCTTGAGCGCCGACTCGGTTTCTGGCCCGAGTTTCCCGTCGATGCGTCCCGTATCGAAGCCGAGGACGCCGAGCCTGCGTTGTAACTCGCTGACGTCGTCTCCACGTAGCACCGGCGACGACAGGTACAACATCCGGTCACCGAGTTTGTAGCCTGCGTCCACCAGCGCCGACCATGTGAGCGGACCGCAGATGCCGTCATCGTCAATTCCGTGGGCTGCTTGGAAGCTGACTAGGGATCGTTCGGTCTTCGGCCCAAAAATGCCGTCAATCGGCCCCTGGCTAAAGCCGAGGCCCGCGAGACGTCGTTGAATGTCACGGACATGATCGCCGTCACTACCGACTCCGAACGGCCGAACTACAGAAATTCCCCGATCTCCTCCAGCAGCGCACCCTTGGGTTTCGCTCCGACGAGCCGTTTTGCGGGTTCGCCGTTGTTGAAAACGATCAGGGTTGGGATACTTAAGACTTCGAACCGGCGAGCAATCTCGGGGCTCTCGTCGACATTTACCTTAGCAATGGTGATGCTCTCGTTCTCCGCAGCAATCTCGTCGAGTATCGGCGCAATCATCTTGCATGGCCCGCACCACTCGGCCCAGAAGTCGACCAGAACCGGAGTTTCCGACGCCCCGATGACCTCATCGAAGGTGCTATCGCTTAGTTGTTGAATATCGGCGCCCATAGTTCTGTACTCCTTGGCTGGTGTAGAAGGGAAACAGCACGACAGTGGAGGCTATTCCCGAGTGATCTTGTCGGGATTCACGAAACCCGAGGCATTATTGAGTCCGTTTGGTCCAGAGAAATAGGCCGGCAATGGCAAAGATCGAACCCAAGAGGAAGTAGGTAGACCAAACGGTACCGGGAAGATACGCGTTGACAAATCTGACCAACGAGGCCGTAAGCAATACGAGCAGCATGGTTGCCATTACTGCGATGACGAGACCGTAGACCAAAGCCCGCACGACTTTCAGCGCGGGCCCGGTTGTCTTGATCTTGACGCTATCGATCAGTGAGACGAACTTGTCGGTGGCTTCGACACTCCAGTCGGTTTTGGATGCTTCTACCTCGTTGACCATAGACCAGGCATCATATCGTTGTTGGCTGACGCCTCGTTCACCGACGCCAGGCTATCCGTCGGGAACTGGCTCTGCCGGCGCGAGCAGTACACAAGATGCGGGGTCGAACACAAAGTGGTAAAGCGTGTTGAGGTCGTCGCCAACCAGCAGTTCAAGGGCCCCCAACGTATCTGAGACGGTCGCGCTGACGACCCACGGGCGGTCGGGAACGTCGAAATCTGGCAGACAATCGACGAATCTGGGATCGAGTGGGCCTTCGGGGAACACGACCCTGACCTCAGCAGCGTCTGCTGGCGCCTCGGTAGTATCGGCAGTGGCCGAGCTCGTGGTGGAACTTGGGGCAGAGTCAGATTCCAGGCTTGTTCCGTCGGCACCTTGATCGTCAACCTCGATTTGGCGCTCGGAATCCGCGTCGAACACGGCGGACTCTTCGAGCACTTCGTCCAGCGGCGCTGCACCAGATGCGACAGCGGGAGCGTCGGCGCTGTCGAGCGAAGCCTGGGCAGTGGTCGCGGTGAGGTCAGTACTAGATTCGGCGGCATCATCGGTGCCACCTTCGAATCCGATAGAGGTGAGGCTGACTGCGGCAATCGCTCCGACGCCAACCACCGCCGCGGCAGCGGCCACGTTTAGCCACCGCTGTTTTTGGCGCCGTTTGGAGGCCAACAACACAACCCCGGAGGCGGAGCTTTCGGGAGCGACCGCCTCAGGTGTTCGCGAACCCGAAGCGGAAGGCGTAGCGGGTTTGGCGGTTAGCTGCATCTCGTCGAAGACAGCGAGCGCCGCTTCTAAGTGGTTCTGACGGTACTCGTGGGCCGCTGCGGGCGGTGTCACGCGCATGACGTTCCGCACCCGCCGATGCTCGTCGATCAGGGTCTGGAGATCAGGATTGGAGCGCGCTGCCTCAAGGGCTCTCTTGTCACCGTCAAGTGCGGCGTTCGCGAGGTCGTCAAGGGTTTCGTCAGCCATGATCACCTCTTTGGACGTCGGGAGGGTCTTCGTCGGTTCCAATTATCTTCGCTAAGGCAGTCCGACCGCGGGCAATACGCGACTTAACGGTACCGATAGGTACCGAAAGCTCGACGGCTATCTGGGCGTAGTCGAGGTCCATCACGTCGCGCATGACTACAGGTACACGAAAGGTCTCGTCGAGCTGGTCGAGCGCGGTTGCTATCGAGTCGATGCCGGTGACTCTGTCGGCGGTGATGTCAGCGTAACTTTGTACGGCACCCGATGGCTGGCTATCGAGGCGAAGCGCCAGAACCGCGTCGTCGGTGGGGTCCGGACGGCGCTTTCGTCGTCGCAGCTCGTCTAGGCAGGCATTGGTTGCTACGCGATACGACCAGGTTGAGAACGCCGACCGGCCATCGAATCGGTCGAGGCGGCGTGTGATGGCAATGAGGGCTTCCTGGGTCGCGTCGAGGGCGTCGGCCTCGTTTCCTGCGATTCGCCGACAAATCCCGTAAATGCGATCGTAATGACGCCCGAGAAGGTCGTTCATGGATTGACGGTCGCCGTTGATGGCTGCCGCAACCAGCTGTTCATCCGACCGCTTCATTGGCTCAACAGAATACGACGAACGGTCGATGTTCGCCGAGTCTGCGCCAACATCTCCAATTGTCAGCTGCGGATACCTGTCACAGCGATGTCGGTAACGATCACCCGATACTCCGGCCCTTGTCCCAGATCGGTAATCCAAAGAAGCAATGAGGCAGGTGTTTGTAGACCATCGACATCGCTGATCTCGACATCGGACTGAACGTCGACTAACGCAAATATTGGTTCGCCCCAGTCGAGCACCGCTAGCGGCGGTTCGGCTGAGGCGTACAGCTCGAACGCCCAATTTCGAGTTGGGCTCCTGATGACGATGCTCTCGAGTTCGGCTTCGTCTGAGATCTCGATCACCAGGCCGACCCCGCCCTTCAGGTTGCCAAAGTACCGAGAGTTGTAGCGTTCGGTTTGCCAGCCGCGCGTAGGGTCGCCGTCGTTTATGAGGGTCAGCCTGTTGGGACTCTCGGTGCCGTCGCCGGATGGGTCGAAGTCGGTGATTCTTGATACTGCAATCGGTTCGATGACGGGGTTGACGGCGGTGGTTGAGGTGGTCGAGGTCGTCGTGGTTGCAACAGTTGTCGGTGACGGTTCCAAGCCGACCACGTCGCGTGCGCCCTCGATGATGGTGCGGCCGGCCTCGGTTCGACCCAGAACGGAGCCAACCAAGATCAGTACTGCTGCTATCAGCAGCACGAACCCGGCCGGCAACAACCAGCGCCGCTCGGTACTGGAGAACGACGTTGGCGAGGACACTTCGTCTCGAGTTGTGCGCAGCGCCGAGACGAAACTGGTCGCGTCGCTGAAGCGCCCATGGTGAAGAGCATCGTCGAGTGGCCCAGCAAACGATGCTGGAAGGGAGGGGTCGAGTTCGGGGCTACCCAAACCAGAGTGAGGCGGCCGGCCGACAACGAGCTCATGAACCATGCTGGCCAAACTTGTGATGTCGCCGCGGATGGTCTCGTCGCCAGAGGCGTCGCTGGCCCCGCCGGTTCCTAGGTCGTTGATGACGAGCCTGCCGTCATCGGTTGTAGAGACGCCGGAAAGAGTGAGCCCGCCGTGGGTGATACCGAGGCTATGAATGGCGTCGATGCTGGTGGCGAGTTGGTCGGCTACCTCGATGGCGGCGCTCGGTTGAAGTGTGTGACCGGCGCCAGTCTGGGCTCGAAGGTCGTTTGGCGAGGTGTGCTCGACGACCACTCCGATCGCGTCGTCGCCGATGACGTCGTAAACGCGGGCGAAGCCAGAATTGTCGACTCTGGCGGCTTCTCGAAGCCGTGCGATCAGACGTTCCAGAAGCTCGCGGTCGGAGTTGAGGTCTTCGCGGACTAGGTGAATTGTGACCGCGCGATCCAGTCGGGTATCCCAGCCGTCCCAAGTTTCGGTCAGTCGACCAACGTGGCGAAATTCGCCGATCTGGTAACGATCACCCGATAGCCGGGGAGGTTTTGTCCCGGCCACGTGTGTCAGCTCTGCACCTGGAACGTCACGCCAATCGTGCCGAGCCCTGCGTGTGAGCCGATAATGGCGCCGATGTCGCCGACAATAATCTCGCCGTCGTAGTTCTCGCTAAGTCTGCTCACGAAATCATCGACGTCCTCGCAGGCGGCGTGCATCACCGAGAGTCGTTCGATGTTGCCGGCGGTCGAAACGATGTTGAGAAGAGCGGTGAGGGCCCGAGCTCGTGTTCGCTGTTTGCCGCTTGGTTCGACGACACCTTCGCGTATCTCGATCATTGGTTTGATCGACAAGAGGCTTCCGAACAATGATTGAGCGGCACCGATTCGGCCACCCTTTTTGAGGTTGTCGAGCGTGTCGAGCGCCGCGTGTACCTGAGTGCGCTTTCCCATGCTTCGAGCCGCCGCTGCTACCTCTGCTGCGGTGCTGCCTTCGCGAGCGAGTTGAGCGGCCGCGAGTACGATTGTCCCTTGACCCATGCTGACCGTCTGGCTGTCGACGATTTCGACTGGAGCATCGGCCATGGACTTGGCCGCGGCGTCAGCGGCTTGAATGGTGGCCGACAGGCCACCGGACAAATTGATGCACACGACCTCGTCGTAGTCCCCTTCTAGAGCATCTCGAAAGGCTTGCTCGAAAGCGCCGGGTGACGGAGCCGCGGTTTCTGGCAGAACCGCAGAGGCCTCGCAACGCCGCCAGAATTCGTCAGGGGTCAGGTCGACCCGATCGACGAACTCTTCGTCGCCAAATCGGACTGTCAATGAAACCACTGCGATGTTGTACTCGTCGATGAGTGATTGAGGGAGATCACAAGCGCTGTCGGTTACGATTTTGGCGGTCATTCTGGCCTCTTGTGCTGGTGTCTTGAGTGGACGGCTGGTTCCATGTCAAATGAACGGAAGTACGCTACTTGGTGGGCGTCACTAGCGCATCTCTGCGTCTGGTTGACTGTCGTTCGACTTACTCGTAACTGCCCTCAAACGTCCAACGAGGGTCGTTGCGATCTCGACGCGCTGAAAAGCCGCCAGGCCCAAATAGATGACAGCCGCGGGCAGCACTACTGCCGCGGCTCGCAGAAGATCGGGCAGATCTCTCGATAGAGGGGTGACGACCAACATCACAAACGCGGCGGCCAGCGTCGGAAGCACCAGCTTTCGCCAGCGTCCTTGGGTAACGGTGTCTGTACCTAGGACCAGGGTTAGACGATTTCGCAGCAAGGTAACTTCTACCCACGCACCGACCGAGGCTCCAAGAGCGAGTCCTAGAGCACCGAGCCTAAGAGGGAGATCGTCGGCGTTTCTTACCGCCGAGCTGAGCGGCCGCAACGGCGACAAGAGTTGCTCAAAGCCGAGCACCGAGCCGCTGTACACGAACAGCCTGTCCATCTGGAACATGAGCACTACCGCAACAATGGCCGATACGACATAGCGAACTCCGGCAATTCTCGCCGGAGTTGCTGAGTCGCCAACGGCATAGAAAGTGTTCTGGAGCATTCGCGACGTGCCAAGTGCGACCAGGCCGAGTGAGTAGCCGGCGACCACCAACCCGATGAGTAGCACTTCGTTCTGTCCGATTCTCGAACCTGGGACCAGGCTGAAAATTGCACCGACGATGAACCGGCCTGCCACTACATAGGCCACGGTCGTGAACGCCATGAAGAACATGATCTGTTCGAGCGCGGCACTCAATCGAAGGCGTAGGTCATGCGTGTTCGTACTTAGGCGAGACATCTCGGGAAGTTCAGCTGCGGCGACGCTCATTGCGAACAACGAGATCGGAAGCAGATGGAGCACCTGGGCCGCGCCAAGCGCGGCGAGAGCGCCAGTGGCGAGCAGAGTTGCCAGCCCGAGATCGACAAAGGCCGAGACTTGGGCCGACCCGCGACCTAACACGACTGGCCCGAAGCGTCTGAGAGTGTCGCGGAACTCGGTGCTTCTGAAAGCAACACCGCGACCGAGGTGCGGATTCACTCGCCGCAGCGCTGGAATCTGAATCACGAACTGAAGTACGGCGCCAGCAGTAACGGCCCACGCAACTCGAATCGCCAAGTCTCGGCCAACCAGCCCTGTTCCGGCCGCTACAACGACACCGATCTGAGTGAGGTTCCAGACCACGGGTGCCGCGTAGGGCAGAAGGAAGTTCCGGTGGCTGTTAAGTACGCCAAGGCTCCACGCGGATAAAACAAGCACACCTATGCCTGGGGTCATGATTCGCACTAGGTCGACGGTGAGGTCATGGCGGGCGTCAGTGAGGCCGAAGGCCAGGGCCCGCGTGAGCGGATCGGCGGCCAAAACACCGGCGATGACGAGCGGTGTGGTGACCGCTATGAGGAACACGGCCATCGTGTTGGCCAACCTGGCGGCGCGGCGTTGGTCCTCATCAACGAGGCTCGAGTACACGGGAATGAACGACGCGGAGAGCACGCCTTCGCCCAACAGGTTCTGCAAGAGGTTGGGTAGCCGAAGTGCGGTGGCGTACGCATCGCCTGCGACGCCGATATCTAGTCGGCCCCTTACTAAGACCTCGCGAACCAGCCCAGACATCCGCGACAGCAGGATCCCTGCCGCGACGGTGCCACTGCCTGAACTCCGGGTCACGTCGTGTCTGTCTTGCGGCGGTACCTCGAGCGAAGCAACTCGCGGCTCCACCACACAACGAGCACCAAGGCGGCGCCAATCGAGATCACAATTCCGATTCCAGACGGGGCTGTCGACCGCATTGTGAGTTCGACGGTTCCTAGTGATAGCTCGCCATCAGGCGAGAGCAATTCAATTCGCAGTGGGAACGATCCCGAAGACAAAGCTTCGACGCGGATTTCGCGCGATGTCACGGAGTCTGGTTCCAACACCAGCGTAAGACTTTCGCCGTCGGCAAACTCTACGAACTTTGCTTTGTCGGTAATGAAGCGGGCCTCGACCCGAAACGCATACGAAGCATTGTTCTGAAACGCGAAGGGGTAAGTTGCGCTGCGAGAAGTCAGATTCACCGAGCCAAGGGGTGGAGGTTTGATGGCTTGCACCTCGATACGAATTCGATCGACTACGCGCTGAGCGACGAGCTCGCGTTCCTCTCCGGTTACGCCGAGTCCCAGGCTCAGAAGTAGCTGCTCGGCTAGCTGATCGTGCAGAACATCGGCGTCTTGTTGTCGGATCATCGAGCGGTATGCGGCAAGAACGCGGTCGGCTTCTCGGTACTGGGTGATGTCGCCGGCGAGTCGTTCGATAGCCACATCGGCGCTGAGGTCGACGTTTAGCGGTCGTCCAGAAATCGTGACTAGCGGTGCGGTAGCGAATGCCTCTGAAACGGTGACCGACGTTAGAAGCGGGGCCGACCGCGACAATCCATTGAGGAGCTCGGTGACGAACTCTTCGTCAGCGCCTTGTCCGGTTTCGTACGCAAGAACGGTTGCTGTGGGGTGATCGGCCGACAAAGCCACGACCGCCAACTCGGCCAAGAGATGATGTGCTCGGAGTATCGGATTCGACGGCGCCGCGTCGGTAAAGCGAACCGGCGTTACCAGCAGATCGATCGGGCCGGTTGCTGTCTCAGTTTCGATTGGTGCATCGAAGTCGGTCGTTTCGTCGACAACGACCAGGTCTCTAACGCCTCGGTCGCGCCAGATGCCCGCCAAGTCGACATCGGGCCAACCGTTGGTGAGCAGGGTGGTGAGCGTTGGGGTCGTGTCGGCGAACGCGGACAGGGTGGCAATCCCGCGTTCGAATAGCTCTGTAGCGTCTTTGCTTAACCCTTCGATGGCAAGAGCGCGTTCGTCAATCGGTACGTAGGGGGCGACGAGAAGTTCTGCTCGGTCGGCCTGAACTCTTTCTCGCAAACTCTGAATAAGTGGATCGTTGGTGGAATCGTCGAGCAACCGGCCGTTGACCTGAACGGTGACTGGCACTGTTGGATTCGAAGTAATGCCGCGGATCCAGACGGCAGCGGCATCGTCGTTGTCGATGTTTCCTGAGGTCTCAGCCGCTGGCCTGACATCCATTGTGAGGCCGATGGCAACTCGCGATACCACCGGTGCCGGGGGAGCGATCACCATGTGCGTCATCATCTCGGCTAGCCGGTCGCCATTTCCGGTTCGAACCACTACTGACACCGGGTACACACCGCTATCGCGTAGCTGGACGCCGTGTTCGCCGATGGGAATTCTCACTGTGAGGTCGCCAGACAAGGGGATGTTTAGATCGTCGATGGTGTCTTCGCTAATCGTGAGAATCGGTCCGGCCGACTCGACATCTACGGCCCTGAGGAAGCTATCCCTGTCGTTCAGGCGGTTGTGGATTGCTACTGACACAACATCGGTGTCGTCGATCAGTCCAGGTAGCAACAACCGCAGGACGAACTCGGTTTCGACGAGCACTGTTCGCTCCAGAAGTCGGAGGCCACCTGAACCCGGTGGCGGTGCCGACGCGCCAGAGGAAGAGGCGGCGAACAGGATTACCAAGACGGGCAGAAGTAGTACTGCGATTGCGCCTAGCCCGCGGCGACGCACCGATCCTGGCTTCACGCTTTGTCCGCCAGATCGACTTCAAGGACAGCTAGGTCGTGAGGCTCTGGTCGAAACCCAACCGCGAGATATAGCTGGAGGGCACGTTCGTTGGCCATCTGTGTGTTGACTAGGGCATGCGTGGCGCCGCGGCGACGCATCCAGCGAAGGCCGTCCGTCACGAGGGCTCTCCCCATGCCGCGACCTTGGGCCGCTGGGCGTACCGCGAGACGTTGTAGGTATCCGGCCGTGCCGGCCCTGCCACTGACCGCGTAGCCGACCACTGTGGCATGACCAACGACGCGGACGCGAGCCGTCGGCGTCGCCTTGATGGCCTCGGTCAGACCGACGTCGTCGAGACGCCAGAATGAATCAAATGCTTCGGCGTCGGTATCGAGTACTCCCGTGCGATCGGTTCGGCGCGAGCGCCTCAGCCCAGTTTGTTCAAGTCTTGGCAGTTGCTCGAGGTCGTGTCTGAGAAGATGAAGGCGTTCGCGTTCGCGATAACCAGCCTCCTTGAATGAACTTTCCTCAGCGGGTGTCAGCGCCGATGTGACAACTCGTTCGACGCCGCGTTCGCGCAGGGCGTCGGTTGTTAGACGGATTGCAGCAACAGACACCGGTTGTCGCCCCGGAACAGGAGCGACGTACGCGGTCGAGGGATCGCCGCGCCATGCGCGTACACGGAGGCGTTCGTTGCCCCATCGCTGGATCTCGGTGCGTGCCAACCGGGCGCCTCAAATGAGTCGACGTTGAGAGCTAGCGATCGTAGACGCCCCGCCAATCAATTGTGGGCAGACCTGGTCATCGCGTTGGACCGAAGGGCTGATCGAGGAGTGACGCGAACGGGCGCTCAATCGGCCAGGCGCTCGGCGACGGCCTCTAACGCGCCGTCCTCGCTGACATCCATAGAGATCGAAAGTTCCGACACCAGAATCTGGCGCGACTTTTCGAGCATCGACTTCTCGCCAGCGGAAAGGCCTTTCGCGGCCTCTCTGAGAGCCAGGTTTCGCACCACCTCGGCCACCTGATAGATGTCGCCGGATTTGAGCTTCTCTTGGTGGTTCTTGAAGCGTCGGCTCCAGTTGGCCGGTTCGCGGATGTCTTTCTTGGCGAGCAACTCGAAGAGATCTTCGACGTCGTCTTCGTCGATGGGCGGCCGCATTCCGACCTCGTCGACCTTGTCGACGGGTACAGACAAC
>JAADHX010000448.1:10769-15622 GCA_013151655.1 Actinomycetota bacterium | reverse complement strand
GAGGCGTTTGAGCTGTTGTTCTTCTACCTCGCTGCCTATCCGAAGCAGGTTGGTGGCCTCGGCGTCGTGTCCTTCGGTAAAGTCGGTAACACCGACAATCACCCGCCGACCCGAGTTCACCTCACGTTCGAATCGGTAAGCAGAATCGGCGATCTCACCGACGAAGTACCCGTTGGCGATACCCGCGTAACAACCCTCGAGGATCGATCCATCGCCAAGTTCGAGCAGGTGTTCGAATATGGCCTCAGCCTGGCGTTCCATTTCGTCGGTCATCCACTCGACGTACGGCGAACCACCGAGCGGGTCAGCCACGTTGGTGACGCCGGTCTCGTGGGCCACAATCTGTTGAGTGCGAAGCGCAATCCGAGCCGCCTTCTCCGTTGGCAGAGCTAACGCTTCGTCGAAGCTGTCGGTGTGAAGCGATTGGGTACCGCCAAGCGCAGCGGCCAACGCCTGTAGGCCCACTCTGGCGATGTTGATCTCTGGCTGCTGGGCGGTTAGAGAGACCCCGGCGGTTTGGGTGTGAAATCGGCACATCATGGCCCGCTCGTCGGTGGCGCCGTATCGATCCTTCATCCACCTGGCCCAGATTCGCCTGGCGGCTCTGAACTTTCCGATCTCTTCAAAGAAGTCGATATGGCTATTGAAGAAGAAACTGAGCCGTCGGCCAAAGGTATCGACATCGAGGCCCTGAGCAATGGCCGCTTCTACGTAGGCGAACCCGTTGGCGAGCGTGAACGCAAGTTCCTGTGCTGCTGTCGATCCGGCCTCGCGGATGTGGTAACCCGAGATGGAGATCGGGTGCCACTTTGGCATCTCGGCCGTCGTGTACTTCACCATGTCGGTGACAATTCGCATGGATGGCCGCGGCGGATAGATGTACTCCTTTTGAGCTTGGTATTCCTTCAGAATGTCGTTCTGAATCGTGCCGGAAAGAGCCTTAGGCCCAACCCCACTCTTCTCGCCGACCGCCACGTACATCGCCAACAGCACCGCTGCTGGGCCGTTGATGGTCATCGACGTCGACACCGCAGAAAGGTCGATGCCGGCGAAGAGATCCTCCATGTCAGCCAGAGTGTCAACAGCCACGCCCGCCCTGCCGACCTCGCCTAATGCCCAGCTACTGTCGGAGTCGCGGCCCATAAGGGTGGGCATATCGAAAGCAGTCGAGAGGCCAGTACCGCCGTGGCGCAGCAGTTCCTTGAACCGTTCGTTGGTGTCGATAGCGGTGCCGAACCCGGCAAACATTCGCATGGTCCAAAGCCGCGACCGATACATCCCCGGGTGTATCCCGCGTGTATAAGGATACTGACCGGGGTACGGACTATCGCCGTAAACGGCGTCGACTGGAACGCCAGACATTGTTTCGAACGCCGTATCCCGACTCGTCACGGCGTCGAACGCCTCTTGCCACGCAACACGGTCGTCGTTGTCAGCGTGTTCGTCAGAATCTGGCGGATCTTCAGCTCCCATGGACCTCCATGGAACCACAAACACCACGCTCCGGCACAGGCGCCGCCAAACCAGGCCCCGGGCCGCGGGTTTCGTAGGGTCCCGATCTGAGCATCAGGCGATCCGGCCAGACCTAGCTTCGGTCGATGCCGAGGTGGTCGAGCACATTCGCGGTGACTTTGCCCACCTGGTGGTCGGCTGCTAGTCCGAACACCCAATCGGTCGTTCCCACCGTTGCCACCTGGCCACCCTGTTCGCCGTGTGGCCGACACGTGAGCATCACCGCATTGCCCCGGCGCCACCTGGCCAGGTTCTCGGGCGAGTCGTCGCCAGATAGCCGACTTGAAACGAACTCGAGATCGCCCTGATCGTTTAGCGCCGAGATCGAAGCGGGATACTCGCCCGTCGCGAGATTGGACGAAAGGGTGAACCCCACGACCTCCATTTCGTCGGGAAACCCCGGGTGCGGGCGAGGAATCAGCCGACTCTCGGCGTCGAACTGAAGTGGACAGCCGAGGGTCTCGTAACCAACTACGCCGTCATCGCGGCCGACCAGATCGCCGTAGTTGAGACCACTACCGGCAAACATCCAGTGATCTTGGTCGACAACCATGAACCCACCCGCTCCTTGCGGGGTTGCCTTGCCAAACCGGTGGTAGAGCCCGAACGCCGAACCGCCACCAATCGTGGTCCACTCGGGGCGCGCGACCAGCGGATCGGCCCACATCCCGGTCATGAGTTCTGGGTGGCCAGCGGCGACTACTGGATCGGTTTGATGGGCGGAGTACTTGTGGCAAATCATGTGATCGGTATTGGCTGTTCCACCGGTAAACCTCACCTGCCAGAACATCGTGTTGCCCGAGAAGGTGGCCAGGTTGCCACCCTTGTTGATGTGATGATCGATGGCATCTCGACCGGCTACTGACCAGTATTCGTCATGGCCAACGCTGATCACCAGGTCATAACCATCGAGGAAACCGGGCTGTTCGAGATCGCTCGACACAGCAATGTCGAAGTCGAACCCCTCTGACTCGGCCCACGCGACGAATCGGCGCTCGTGAGTGAACCACCCGGTCGATCCGATAGCGGCTGGGTAGTTGTTTGCGGTTCGGTATTCTTGGAAAGTAGCGCCATCAACATCGGGGGTTTCGCGGAACCTGACCGGTCGCGACTTGCGGTCATCACGGTCGACGTCGGGACGGCACAACATTCCTCGGCCGAACGGACGCCTGAACGACACTTGGTGGCCGCCGGTGTACAAGCTCTTTCCACCCCACGTGTTGTAGGCGTTCCAAGTGTTTGTGGCCAGGACAAGAAGTGCGTTGGCGCGCTCACTTTGGGCCGGACGCACCACAAAGAACGCATGGGCTACGTCGTGGGCGGGTTCGGCCCCGATTGCTGTCAGGGTGACCAGGTAGAACCCCGATAACCAGTCGGCACCAATTGGGATCTCGAGCGCGACGGGCCAGCCGCAACCATTGCTGTCGGCGCCGGTCGGGGGCTCGATGAACTCACCGACACAGCCGCCGGCGGCCCAGACCTCGGTTCGCTCAGCACCCCAGCGGTCGACAGTGACGCTGTAGCGAGACGCCCTAGTCGAAACATGAAGCCCAACCCCGCTGCCGACTTCATAGGACAGTTGCCCGCAGTAAGCCTCAATATCGTCGTAAAACGTCTGGTCGTCGGGAGCCCTGGCCATAGATCCCATTGTGTCCTGACTCTACGACATTGCAGCTTCGGTGTTCCCAAAATGTCACAATCGGTCTCAGGAGGCCTGGGAGACCTCAGGACCGCTGAGCGCAGTGTTCAGTTTGTGAGCCAGATCGTGGGCATCGGGAACATTGAGCGCGTACACCGTTGCCGACTCTTCGTCATCGCCGAGAGCGACCACGACAAGCGGGTAACCCTCTGGCCCTTCGCTTTTGAAGGCAAACAGTGGACCAGTTGGCACGGCCTTAATCGACACCTTTCCATTGGGGAGATACCGGATGGGTTTGGCGGCCTCGAAGCGTTCGATGGCCTCGGCAATGTTTCGTTCTGTAAACGTTCGGCGACGAATCAGGACCCGGCGGAGGTCGGAGTGAAGAAGATCTGGGTTCCCAAGCTCGACAACGCTCGCTTTGGTTCGGCACGGTTCGCCATACCGATCTGGTCTGGTCATGCCAAGCTTGGTGGCGACCGACACGCCAAGGCCGGTTGCATCGGCTACCCCGAACCAACGCCACACATCGACCCCGGCCCAGCGGGCGCGAGGTTCCAGCGCGCGGTTCCCGGCTAAGGCAACCCAGACCAGCGCTGCCGCCAGCCGCTCGGGAGCCGCCCGCTTGCGCAGCGGCGACGATGAGTTGGCTGCTGCTCTTTGCACCAGGCGTCGAAGCACGGTGCGGAGTTCGACATCGAGGTGATCGTCGGCGCATCTATCGGTCAGCGACAGAATCTGTCCGACCAGTTTCTTGTCGCTCTCGACGACGGCAGTAAAATCGAACTGGTCATCTGGCAAGGGCAAATCGACAAGCCGCGCGAGCGGGTCGACACCACCGGCGATGGCAGCCAAGTCTTCGACGAGCGAGTCGTAGCCATGACCAAACTTGAGACCGGCCCAAAGCAGGTCGGGTCGAGGCGCAGGCCAACCCTCTGACCCAAAGGGGTAGGCCAGCCCCGGCGCCACGATCGGTTTGTAGTCGCGGTCGGTGAAGTCTTCGAAGTCGAGAGAGCGGTCCATGCCCAGATTATCCCAATGGGGTGGGACAGTGAGCCCTACCGCGATCCTATGAGTTCGTCGGCTTTGGCTCCCACGATGCCGCGGAGGACCTCGAGGGCGTCATCGAGACCCGTCGTTCTCAAACCTCGTTGCCCGATGGCGACATATACAACAATGTTGTCGTGCCGGTCCCACGCACCAACAGTTTCGCGAAGCGGTCGGCCCGTCCCATCTTGATAGTCCAGAAGAACCCGTGTCTCGTCGCCGCTGGCCTGAGCGGGCAACCCAAGCATCACCAACTGCACCCCATCGGCGCCACCGTCAACTGGCAGACCAGGGCATTGGAGTAGTTGTTGTTCCCAGCCCATCAACAACTCAGACGCGGTTTCTGCGTCGGCAAAGCTGAACACAACCTGGTCAATAGTGAAACCAGACTCCAACTCTACGAATGTGCGGATCTGAGATCGCGTCTCAAATCGAGGGGTCGGAGGTTCGCCGGTACACGGGAACGAGAATAGAATCGACTCGCCTGGCAGCTGTTCCCAGTCGCCGCTCTCGTCGAGGTCGGCCAGCTCAAGACTGATGCTGTCGAGTTCTTCGTTCGACCACCTAGTCGGACTATCAGGCACCTGAGTCTGTGGCGCCGCCACAGTCGCGACCGATCCAGTAGTGCTTGAAGCGTTCGAGTCGCCGCCGCCGC
>JAADHX010000448.1:0-10729 GCA_013151655.1 Actinomycetota bacterium | reverse complement strand
GTCCTCACAACAGATTTCACTCCACGGAACGTAGCCGCAGCGTTGAACATCTTCCACCTGATCTTGTAACTCTTGCTCGACGCGTTCGGAACCTCGACGAGACCAGCAACGACCGCAGAAGTATCGTGCCGTGGATGCGGCCAAACATATTGTTCATAACGGTCGATCAATGGCGGGGCGATTGCCTCAGCGCGCTTGGTCATCCAGTTGTTCAGACACCACACCTCGATGCCCTCGCGACCAAAGGTGTGCTGTTCGAGAATCACTACGCGCAGTGTGCGCCGTGCGGACCGAGCCGGGCATCGATCCACACCGGCTTGTACATGCACAGCCATCGCAGCGTCGATAACGGCACGCCACTCAGCTGCGAGTTCACAAACATGGCCCTCGAAGCCCGGGCCTTTGGATACGACCCGGTGCTGTTCGGCTACACCGACACCACCCTCGACCCTCGCCTGCTTCAGCCAGGCGACGCAGCCCTCGGCAGTTACGAAAGTGTGTTGCCCGGATACACCGCAGCCCTGCACGTCCAAACCGAACAGCAGCAGTGGGTCGATTGGCTGACCGAACTCGGATACGACACATCGGTCGGACGCATGGAGCTTCACCACCCGGGAGGGCAACGTTTTGGGCCGCCCCTCTACGCGGCCGATCACACCGATGCCGCGTTCACTACTAACAAAATCATCAAGCACCTAGAACAGGCTGACTCTGGCTGGTTCGTGCACGCGAGCTATCTGAGTCCACATGCTCCGTTCGTAGTTCCCGAGCCCTACAACTCGATGTTCGACCCGGCCGACATGCCGCCGCCAATCCGGCGCAACAACATCGACGACGAAATCGCGATTCACGGCCTGATGCGCGGTTTCATACAGTCTGGGCAGGGCGCGGATGCCGACCCAGCCGTAATCGCTCGCTGGAAGGCCGTATATTTCGCAATGATGGCCGAGACTGATCATCAGCTTGGCCGTCTGCTCGCCGAAGTCGACCTCGCCGAGACCATCGTCATGCTGACGTCCGATCATGGCGAAATGCTCGGCGATCACTGGCTGAGCGGAAAGCTCGGTTTTCACCCAGAGTCTTATCATGTGCCGCTCATCGTGGCCGGACCATCGCTATCAGCCGCGGGCACGAGGGTCGCTCACTTCACCGAGAGCATCGACCTATTTCCCACCGTCATGGAAATGATCGAGGCCGACGTACCAGCCCAGTGCCAGGGAGAATCGTTGGTGCCGTTTCTTGTCGGTGCCACCCCTGAGAATTGGCGTGATGCTGCCCATTGGGAGTGGGACTTTCGGAACTATGGCCGACCAGACTCAGACCGAGAGACGTTCAACCTAGGAGTGATCCACGACTCCGATGGAACCTATGTTCACTTCGCCGGTGGAAAGCCACTGTTCTTCGACCTAACCGAGGATCCCAACCACTTCACCGAGCTCAGCACCGACCCAACTCGCTCCGACCTTGTACTGAGCTATGCCCAACGCCTGCTCACATGGCGTCTGCGCTCCGACGCGGGTGATCTGGTGAATCTAAACGCGACTGCCTCACCGATGGACGGCTAGATCATTTCGAATCTGGACTATTCCGGCTCAGGCTTCGAGTGCAATCTTCAAGTTGTTCAAAGTGATAGCGCAGGCAGACGTTAGCTGCTCGCATCTACCCTCGATCTGGCCAGGATAAATATCGGGGTCGGCCAGCATGGGCGAGTCGAACGACTCGGTAACGGTCACACCTTTGCCATCGGCATCCGGGGCGAACGTGTACGTCCAGGTCGTTGCGTACTCCCAGTCTGGGGGCACGGAGAACGCAAACTTCTCACCGAGCCGCGCCGTGACAACAACACAATCGACACTCCACTCGTAGTCGCCAGCTTTGTTAGTTCCCTTGAATGTCGCACCTTCAACGATCTTGGTGCTGTCGCCCGTGAATACACATTTCTGGTTCTCAGGGCTCAGGTTGGGGGCCTTGTCGAGGTCGGTCACATACGCATAGGCCGCTTTAGCGGTAGTGGCGATGTGCACCGATGCTGAACCGGTGGTGGGCCATATCTTGCTGGTCTCTGCGTGGGTCCCGGCTCCAACCTCCGAACCGGACCCCACCTCTTCGGTAGTTGGTTTCTTTGGGTCAGTACTCAACGGAGACTCCTTCACAAGTCGAAGATGGCGTCAACACACCCTATTCACTGGACTTCGGTGTGAGAGAATTGGGACCCACCTCGAACTTTGCAGGTAACTAGCGATGACTCTCAATACCGATGCTGGCGACCCGATACAACCAGGCGGGACTTTCTCAAAGTGGCGCAACGACAGCGCCGAGGCCAACACATTGCCCATCGGGCTTGAGTTGGTTCGTACGACCCCCACGTTCACCGAAACCACAGTGCCGGCAGCGCTATTGGCGGCGCACAAAACAGCCAAAGGCGTCTGGGGGCGCTTGCTAGTGCACTCGGGCGAGTTGAACTTCACCTTTGAAGATCAACTCGATCAAGTGCATCACATCACCACTGGCGGTCATGTAGACATTGCGCCTCAACGACCGCACCATCTAACGGTCGGTGGTCCATCCACCTTTGCAGTGGAGTTTTATCGCCTGGCCCCCGAGGCGTCCGAACCAGACTGAACCCCAGTCCGAGATCGCAAATCGAACACCGGACCAGGAACCAGGTTCTGAACTAGTAGATCTCGATGAGACCGGCTGCGCCTTGGCCACCGCCAATACACATGGTGACGACACCCCATTTTGCACCGCGGCGCTTGCCTTCCTGGAGGAGGTGCCCGGCGCAGCGTGTGCCAGTCATGCCGAATGGGTGGCCAATGGCGATCGAGCCGCCGTTGACGTTGTACTTCTCGGGGTCGATGCCGAGTTTGTCTCGCGAGTACAGGCACTGGCTAGCGAAGGCCTCGTTGAGTTCCCAGAGGTCGATGTCGTCGACCGTCAAGCCATGACGGGCCAACAACTTCGGCACCGCGTAGATAGGGCCGATGCCCATCTCGTCTGGTTCGCAACCGGCCACAGCCCAGCCCTTGAACGCGCCCATTGGTTCGATGTCGCGGCGCCCGGCCTCTTCGTCGGACATCATCACGACCGCCGCGCCGCCGTCAGAAAGCTGGCTGGCGTTGCCCGCGGTTACATAGTTGCCATCGCCACGGACGGGACCAAGCTTGGCCAGGGCCTCCATCGTGGTCGTTGGCCGGTTGCATTCGTCACGCGACACCGTGACATCGACGATTGTTTCTTCTTTGGTTTCGCGATCGACCAGCTTCATTTTGGTGTCGAGAGGGACGATCTCATCTTGGAACAGATCGTTCTCTTGGGCCGCGGCCATGCGCATCTGGGAATTGTAGGAGTACTCATCTTGGTACTCGCGAGACACGCCATAACGCTCGGCAACGATGTCTGCCGTCTCGATCATGGCCATGTAGACGGCTGGGTACATCTCGCCAAGCCGAGGGTCCATGTTCATGGCGCCGCCGAAACCTGGGCTCGGGATCGAGATCGACTCCACACCGCCGGCAACTGCGACATCGACGCCGTCGACCTTGATGTGGTTAGCCGCAACCGCTATTGAGTTGAGACCAGAAGAGCAGTGCCGCTGAATGGTGTTTCCACCGGTAGTGATGGGCAGACCGGCCAACAGCCCAGACAGACGGCCCAGGTTTCCCGAGCCGTGCGCACCGTTGCCGAGGGCGAAGTCCTCGACTGCTTCGGGTTCGATGCCCGACTTCTCGACCGCGGAACTAACGGCGTGAGCGGCCAGTGTCATGGCCGGCGTCATGTTGAAACCGCCGCGGCCAGCCTTAGCCATCCCGGTTCGGGCGTAAGAAACGAAAACTGCTTCGCGCATGTGGCGCTCCTGTCTGAGTAACTCGATGAAGAGTTGCGAACTTGTAAGACGTTAGCGATGTTGACCCGCCAACACCTCACTGGAAGTAGCTAATGAAACGCGCCACTCGATCGCGTCGCGGCATCGATCGATCACAAGCGCCTGAGAAACACTGAGACGATATTGTCGAAACTGGCATCCGCTGACCGACCTCGTTACGACGCTCTCGGAACAAACAAGGGAAACCAGAGATGACAACCGTCGACATGCCCGACCGCAAAGTCGTAGACCGCCATGCGTGGATCGAGGCCCGACTCGCGCATCTCGCTAACGAAAAGGCCCTCACAACGGCCCGAGACCAACTTTCGACGGAACGTCGAAACCTTCCGTGGCTCAGAGTCGACAAGGCCTACTCATTCAGTACAAATAGAGGACGGCAGTCGTTGGATGATCTGTTCGGAGATCGTCGTCAGTTACTGATCTACCACTTCATGTTCGGTCCAGGTTGGGAACAAGGGTGCCCATCATGTTCCTTTTGGGCCGACAACTACAACGGCGTCGAGGCCCACCTTGCCGATCGCGAAACCGCACTCGTTGCAGTGTCGACGGCGCCACTCGCCGAGATCGCAAAGTACCAATCCAGGATGGGCTGGTCATTTGAGTGGGTTTCTTCGCACGGCTCGGACTTCAACTTCGACATGGGGGTGAGCTTTGGCGATGATGCTTTGGGACCGGTGATGGGCCTAACAGTCCCCTCGGGATCACAAGGCAAGTACAACTTCGGAACCCAGGAATTCGGGGGCGATGAAGCTCCTGGTGTCAGTACGTTCATCAAGGACGATTTGGACAACGTGTTTCTGACCTACCAGACATTTTCGCGCGGTCTGGACATGATCAACGGCGCCTATCACATGCTCGATCTGACGGCCTTGGGTCGAAGCGAAGAGAACCACAACTTCAGCATGTCGTGGCTGCGACGCCACGACGAGTACTAAACAGCGTGGCTGCAACTCCATGGTGAAGTTCTAGGTGGCAGCTCAGGGCCGCGGCACGGCCACTCGAATTCGGAACTCCTGGGGATCGATTCCGGGTAGGTCGAACTCGTTCTCAGCGCCGCCAACTTCGTAGACAACTAACGAGGTTCGAGATTCGCCATCGTCGCGCACGAACATGAACTGAGACCCGTCGCTAATCCAATGCATGGCTATCGAACCACCCACGGTCCAGAAGCGATCGACAATGTCGCCGTTGGGCGTCACGATCAGAATCTCGTGCTGTCGCTCTTCGAAGTGGCTGGCCTGTACTGCAATCAAGCCGTCCTGGCCGCCACGTACGACCCGCCAGACATGCTGGAAGTCCGACAACCATTCGATCGGCGTCGCCTCGCCGGTTCGAAGATCGAAAGCCATCGGTTGATCGCGGGCCCCAGGCGGAGAAATCACAACGCCGAGCCCTGGAATGAGACCGGCTGGCGTTCCTCGGACTTCGAGCAAAACTGCCTTGCCGTCTGGTGTTGCCAACGATGACCTGCCGCCCGAGTCGAAGCTATTCGAGAGCACTCCCCAGTCGCCCCAGGCCATCACCGGTCCCAAAGCGACAACGCCAGAGACCGGGTCGGCAGACGGCGAGTCCATGTCGAGGGTGAACAACGTTGCTACCCCAGCATCTGGAGCGACGAAGACCAGTTGACCTGGAACAGTGTCATGCCACGCAAACCCGTCGATGTCGACCGCCTGAGGTTGGAGCGGTCCGTCGATGGCGCCGGCCCATAGAGTGCGCTCCCGAGTGCGGCGATCGAACGTCTGGGCTGCAAGCCACGTACCACTGCTATCGACCGCGAAATCATCAAACTCAGAACCAAGACCGTCGGTGACTACCGTCGTGTCATTGGCATAGAAACGTACGGCCGCGAACCGCGGCTGTTGCGCGATCAGGATCATCGGCTGAGGAAGTCCAGGACTCACAATCTCGACAACCGCGTCGGCCTGGGGCACCTCGGTTGTGCCGCCTGTGACCGTGCTCGCTCCAGGCGACGACGGCTCGCCTGAACTCGTCTGCGAGCCGGTTGGTGGCTGTGCGATAGATGGTTCATCGGCGGGCAACGAAGTAGATGTGGTGGCGAGAAAGTCGTCGAGGGTCTCGACCGGACGTTGCTCAGTAGCGCTTTCGTCGATGTCGGCGTCGTCGCTTCCCGAACGGAGTACCGATCCGAGCACGAGCAGTACGATCAGCGTCACTAGCGATACAAGAGGCCACCGCCTTTTGTCGCCGGATCCGAGACCTTCCCAGCGTTGTGCCGGGGCACCTTCGCCAAGAAGCGCTACGCCGTCGGACCGAATCGCGCTGGTGTCAACATCGCTTGGTCCACATCCATGCGATCGATCAGCCACAAAGCCAGTATGGGTCGCCAATCCACATCCGGGGTTAGGTCCGAACAGAACGGAGAAGTTCCCCCAAGACCGGACCGCGAGCGAGAAAGCTGACACCATGGCCGACGTGCGACATATCCGCCGCCGACGGCCTGACGATGACCTCGAAGCGGTCGATAGTCCCGCGTCGGCGCTCCGAAGAGCCGCCAAGGGTGACGAAGCGGCTTTCGGCGAGTTCTACGACATGACCCAACGCCGAATCTTCGGTGTTGTTCTTCGCGTAGTCAGGGACCGCAGCTTGGCCGAGGAGATCACCCAAGAGGTGTACGTCGAGATCTGGCGTCTGGCCCCCCGCTTCGACCAACAACGCGGTTCAGCTGTCAGCTGGGCAACAACGGTGGCCCATCGGCGGGCCGTCGACAGGGTCAGATCAGAACAGTCGCGACGCGATCGAGAAGACCGCCAACACGTGACTCCGGTCGTGGTGCCTGACCCAGTGGGCGACGTTGTAACAGACCAACTCGACAACACCAGAGTTCACTCTGCGCTGGCCACATTGAGCGAATCTCAGCGTGAGGCCGTGAGCCTTGCCTACTTTTCCGGATACACCTACCGCGAAGTGGCCGCGGTGTTGGAACTACCAGAGGGCACCGTCAAGACTCGGATCCGTGACGGGCTAATCAGACTGCGCGACCACTTTGGAGTCACGCCATGACAAACGATCTCCACCACCTCGCCGCCGCATACGCGCTCGATGCTCTTGACGACACCGAACGCGACGACTTCGAGACCCACTACCCAACCTGTTCGATCTGTTCCCAAGAGGTCGCGGACTTCCACGTGACTGCATCGGTTCTCGCCGGCTCGGCGGCTTCGGATGCGCCGGAACATCTCCGCACCGGAGTTCTGACCGCTATTGCTGAAGTGCGCCAGGTCGCACCGATCGTCGCACCCAACCAAGACAACTCCGCAGTTACCAATGACGTAGCCGATCTGGCCAGACATCGTCAGAGAGATCAGCGGCTGGGCCGACGCTCGCAATGGTTATTGCCGCTAATGGCGAGTGCGGCCGCAGTTGTTGTAGCTGTACTTACAACCGTCGCAATTCTTGACTCCAGAACGGCTCCAGACTCGTTCGCCGAAGTGCTGGCAGCGCCTGATGCGATCGTCACTACGGTCGTCGGAGAAGCCGGAGCGCTTCAGGTGGTCTGGTCTCGCGATCAAGATCGAGTTGCAGTCTTTGGCAACAACGTCGCCGATCTCGATCCCGAGACGACGTTCGAGTTGTGGTTCGTTCTCGACGACGGCAGCGTCGCTAAGGCTGGATTGTTCCAATCGTCCGATGGCGTGGTTCGCAAGACCTGGATGACAGAAGATCACGACGCCGTGGGCTTCGGGGTGACGGTCGAGCCAGCGGGCGGAAGTGCTCAACCTACGAGCGACATCATCTACCTCGGTGACGTGGCTCAGACCACTAACTGAAAGCTGGTCAGCCAGCACGTGGCCAGCCAAAAGAGGCCAGGGTCTGGCACCGATCTGCGTCACCATCGATGACCAGCGCGGGCGGGTTTGACCATCGGCGGCTCGCAGGATCAGTACCAGACCCATCGACCACTTTCGAGCTGTACAACGTCGCCCGCATCTAGCGCTTACACCAGAACTGAGAGATATCGACTCTGTCTCGAAATGTTCCCGATCGGGGGCTAGCCGATGGAGCCTTCCATCTGAAGTTCGATCAGCCGAGACCACTCGACGGCGTACTCCATGGGCAGAGTCCGGGTTATTGGCTCGATGAAACCGTTGACAATCATGCCCATGGCTTGGTCCTCGGTGAGGCCGCGGCTCATCAGGTAGAACAACTGCTCGTCGGCGATGCGAGACACTGTGGCCTCATGGCCAATTACGGCATCGCGTTCGCCGATTTCTTGGTATGGGTATGTGTCGGACCGTGAATCCTCGTCGAGGATGAGCGCATCGCATTGCACGTGGCTCTTCGACCCATGCGCACCTTCCTCGACCCTGACCAGGCCACGGTACGTGGTGCGCCCGCCGTCCTTGCTAATTGACTTCGACACGATCTTAGAAGTTGTTTCTGGTGCTACGTGCACCATCTTGGCGCCGGCATCTTGATGCTGACCCGCACCTGCATAGGCCACAGAAAGAACTTCGCCAGAAGCCTTGGGTCCCATGAGGTACACGGCTGGGTACTTCATGGTTAGTTTGCTGCCAATGTTGCCGTCGATCCACTCGCAGTGGGCGCCTTCGTAGGCAACCGCTCGTTTGGTGACGAGGTTGAACACGTTGGCCGACCAGTTCTGGATGGTGGTGTAGGTGATGCGTCCGTGATCTTTAGCCACCAGCTCGACAACAGCGGAATGCAGCGAATCTGACGAGTACACGGGAGCTGAGCAGCCCTCGATGTAATGCACCTTTGCGCCCTCATCGGCGATGATGAGCGTGCGCTCGAACTGGCCCATGTTCTCAGCGTTGATGCGGAAGTAGGCCTGGAGAGGCATCTCGACCTCGACGCCGGGCGGCACGTATATGAACGAACCTCCAGACCACACAGCGGAGTTCAGCGCCGAGAACTTGTTGTCTCCTGGAGGAATGATCTTGCCAAAGTACGACCTGACCAACTCCGGATACTCCTTAACGGCAGTGTCCATGTCGGTGAAGATGACACCCTGAGCTTCGAGGTCATCGCGGTTCTTGTGGTAGACGACTTCGGACTCGTACTGGGCCGTGACGCCAGCGAGGTACTTTCGCTCGGCCTCGGGGATACCAAGTTTTTCGTAGGTGTTCTTGACCGCATCGGGAAGATCTTCCCATTTGTCGACCTGGTGATCGGTCGGTTTGATGTAGTAGTAGATGTTGTCGAAGAAGATTTCCGACATGTCGCCACCCCAACTGGGCATCGGCTTTTTGAGGAAAATCTGATAACTGCGCAGACGAAAGTCGCGCATCCAATCTGGTTCGCCCTTCATCCACGAGATCTCGCGAATGAGGTCCTCGTCGAGCCCACGGCGTGGTTTGAAGACGTAGTCTTCTTCGTCGCTCCAGCCGAGCTGGTACTTGCTTAGATCGATGCCGATGTCGGTCATCTGGTTCACGCTCTCGTGGTTATCGGGTCAAGTCGAATTACTACTATGCAGATAGTAACAATTCGAGCCCAAAAAGACTATGCGAGGGGCAGATACCCAGGTACTCGATCGTGCGGCGTGTCGAGATACACCTTGGCCTCAGGTGATTGGCCAAACCGGCCATGACTCCAGCGGATCTCGACATGGCCATCGACGCTGCTGTCGGTGCCATCGAGATGATCTCGGACCGATGCGCGCCAACCAACACGAGGCTGACCAGCATCTTCGCCCCAACACTCGAAGTCGCGGAATTCAAACCTTCGACGCCAGTCCCAGGGAGTGGTGACCCGAACCCGCAAGGTGCGATTGCCGCTCGACCCAAGGATAAAATAGGGTGCAGAACTAATGCGCAGGAGGCGCCACAACATGGCCTCTTGTTGACGTTTGGTCGATATAGCGGCCCGCCACCTGGCTGCCGAAACCCGGCCTACTTCAAGACTCAACTCGCGATAGGCCTCGACACATTCGGCCGACCACTCGTCGAGGCCCGGTTTCAGGGCTTGACGATGGTGCCGAGCCAGATCGGTTACAAACGCCGGAAGTTCGTTGTTGCCAACCTGACGACGAGCCGCGGCGTAAAGGACCTGGTGCTGATCAGGGGCCACCGAGTCGTACCAGTCCCCCACCACCGGTGTGCCATCGAAGAGTTGCGCCGGGGCCGAGTTCAACAGAATCTTCGAGGCGTACTTGCACGAGATCAAAAAGACATGATCGACGCGCAGATCGACCGGAACCGACTCGCCACCTGGAGCGCGATGACCGCCCTTCCACTCGATGATCATGGGCCGCCGGCGGCGAAGGCCATCGTCGCTCTGAAAGAAGACTTGGCCGTTTCGCCAGGCGCCGAACACGTCGGCTCGAAACTGGGGATCGTCGGCGGCAGCAGCGATACGATCCCATGTCTCCATCGACACATCGACGAGCACGTCAGGTCGATGAACCAACGCACGTTCAACGGAGTCGAACCCCATCATGCCGAGGCCAGTGACAACCTCGGTGATCTCGGTTCGTAGTGACGGCAAAATTCGCTCCAAGTCGACTGGCCAAACCGTATCTCGCCAACGGCCAGTGTTGCTAGGGACCGGCTTGGGCGCCCGACCATGCTTCGAACAGCGTTGCGTAGTGACCACCGGCGGCGACCAGTTCGTCGTGACTGCCCAGCTCGACCAGGTGTCCGTCGGCAACAACACCAATCCGATCGCACCGCGCCGCGGTAGTCAGACGGTGGGCAATGACGATGGTGGTGCGGTCGGCCATCAGGACCTCCATCGCCCGCTCGACTATGGCCTCGGTGCCAGGGTCGAGCGACGATGTGGCTTCGTCGAGAATGAGCACGCCAGGGTCGACCAGCGCTGCTCTGGCAAGCGAAACCAGCTGCCGTTCACCCGCCGACA
>JAADHX010000378.1 GCA_013151655.1 Actinomycetota bacterium | reverse complement strand
CAGCGCTGGCCTTTCGCAGCTCGGAGACGACGTTCGTATCGAGTACGAACATCAGTTGAACTCTGCGGGCTTAGCGCTTTCGGTCGAGACTGGCGCGTTGAGTTCGACGTCTTCGATTCCTTGGGGTTGTGCGAGGAGGTCGATGATGCTTGGTCGATTGGCAGCGAGTCGCAGGTAGTCCGCGAATGTCAGCAGTACGTGGGAGGGCTCGCCTCGGTCGGTGATGTAGACGGGGCCGTCTTGGGTGGCCTTCTTGGCGCCGCCAGTGTCTTGGTTGAACTCTCGACTGGTGAGTTTCTTGGTCGTCATGATTCGAACCTCCAGTTTGTACCAACGTTGCTACAAGTATAGATCGCAAGAATAGAATCTGAGGCTTGGTCGGGCGCACGGCGTAGTCGGGCGCCCAGAGCGCCACGGCCACGATCACGCTCCGGCGCTAGTCGTCCGTTGAGCGGGCATTGACGCCGATGTCCGCGCGCTGGGTCTGAGATTTGCGATACTTGTGACCATGCGTACGAGGATCGTTTCACTCGCCCTGGCAAGCGGACTCTTCATCGCTGCGTGCAGCGGTGGTGACGACACCGCATCCACCGACCCGCCGACCACCGATGCGGGCGCGCCATCGACAGTCGCAACCACAGTCGCGGCTTCAACAACGAGCAGCCTGCCTGACACGACAACGACGTCTCTGGTGGTCGACGGTGCGACGGTCGTCGTTGCCAACAACAGCATCGTCGGTGGTGCCGCTGGCCGGATGACCGAAGAGCTGTTGGGCGCTGGGTTCACGATGGGAACACCGACGAACGGTCTCGAACGGCTCGAAGATTCGGTCGTGCACTACACCGATGACGACGGAGCTGAGGAGGTGGCGGAGTCAACCGCGCTCGCGCTCGGCGGCGTTGAGGTGTCGGCGATGCCCGATCCGGTACCGACCGAGACCGAATCGATCGACGGGCAGGTTCTTGTACTTCTGGGTAATGCGCAGGTCGACCGTACGCTCGCCGATCTCGGCGGTGCGGACGCGGTTACCACTTCCGGCTCGGTCGTGGTAGTAGCGAACGACAGCGGAGTTGACGGCGCAGCCGGAACAATGACCACAACGCTTGAGAACGCGGGATTTGTGGTGGGCGAGCCGACCGATGGTGTCGAACAGCGTGCTGAATCGATCGTCTACTACACCGACGATGCCGACGCGGAGTCTGATGCCGAAATCATCGCCGCTGAACTCGGAGGTGTCGATGTCGAGCCGATGCCTGACGAGATTCCAACGGATTCGGGCGACTTTGACGGCGGTATTCTGTTGCTCCTCGGGACCAATCAGGTCGGCAAGTCGTTGACTGGGCTCAACCCATAGACGATCTAGTCCAAGGGGTGAGAACCCATTATTTGGGCTGCGGCACGGGTTGCAGAACTACGGGTCGAGTTGGATGATCTCCCAGTCGATGAGCCCTGTGGTGTCGCACACGGTGGCCGATGTGGTGATCAGAATCCGTTCGTCGGCCTCGTCGGCTTCGGGATAGTCGTCGATCCCGTCGAACGAGCAGGGTGCGAACGGTTCGACTCCAACCAGCGTCAGTTCAGGCTGCCAACTGTGGACTAGCCCACTCTGTCGGCTGCGGGCCGTAGCGAGGGCGAACTCGCTGCGGTCGCGTCGTCGATCCGGTCGAGTTCGCGTTGCACCCCGCGCCAGACCGGCCCCATGTCGAACGACGAGTCGACTACGACAAACACCTGCGATGTCTCGCGGAGTGACGAAGTGACCAGTGCGTACGCGCCGAACACAACGGCGACGATGGCGACCCAGATCGCTAGGGGCTTCATGCCACGTGCGCTGCCTCAGCCACCGGCGTTGAACAGCGCTGCGATCTTGAACTCGACGTCTTGCTCACTGGCGTCGATACTTGCAGCTTCGACGAGTGCCGACACCCGACTTAGTTCATCGAGATCGGCCTCGAAGCCTACGGTGTATATAGGGATCCGCAGACCCTCGATCATTTGGTCGACATCAGTCAACCGCAGGCCCTCGGTGGTCTCACCATCTGTGAGAACGACGAGGATGGGCTTGACATCAGGATCGATCAGGCGCTGATCTTCCAACATCTTCAGGCCCAACACGATCCCGTCGTACATGGCAGTGCCGCCATTGGGGCTGAGGTCTTCGGCGATTGCCGCGTACTGGGCCTGTTGGTTCAAGTCGAATTCGTCCACAGTCAGACGCCTCATCGCGACGTCGTTGAACTCAACCACGCCCACCTGTGTGCCGGGCTTGATGAACTCACGCGCCGACAACATCGCGTTCTGTACAGAACTGATGCGCGTGCCTTCCATCGAGCCGCTGACATCAACGACGAACACGGTGGCGACTGTACGGCCGCCGTCTTTCTTGTCCTTCCAGATGTTCTGCACATCGATCATCGTCGAGCCTGACGGCACGGCTACGGCCGATGTGTATGCCGGTGGGTCGAAGCCGTACTCGATCGCCAACTCCTTGAACTCCGGCTGTTCCGAGAACTCGGCGAACAGTTCTAGGGCTTCCGACTGTGCGGATGTCAGGTCACCAACGGCGTAGAGCGGATTGTCATGCGGAATTCCGAACGGAATGAACTCGAAACCGGACTGGAGCGATTCGGTGTTCGTGTAGGTCTGCCACTCCATAACAAATGTGTCGAGCGTGCCAGCGTCGTTCTCGACCGAGTCGCGCATTTGCAGCGTAGTGAGGGCCACGAACGGCACCTGCCGTTGGAACTGTTCGAACACGCTCGCGACGTCGGGTGACGTCAAGCGGTCGGGGTCGCCTTCGGCGATCGTGTCGAGCACAGTCAGCAGAAAGTTCAACCCGGTGCTCGATGCGAACGGGTCGGTGTAGCCCATCACCAAGTCGCCGGCGATTACCGCGTCGACGAGAGTCGCCGCCGTCAACTCGCCGTACGTTGCCCGCAGTTCTTCGGCGGTTGCGTCTTTCATCACGATGCCGGCCACGTTGGCAACGGTCTGGCTGCGGACTTCGGTCATCGACTGGAACTCGCCTGCCATCTCGACCCACA
>JAADHX010000369.1 GCA_013151655.1 Actinomycetota bacterium | reverse complement strand
CGTAACCGCTTGCAAGCTCAAAGCCGAAACGGCTGTAATACGCGGGATTTCCAAGCAAGATCATCATGGGGTGGCCCATGGCGTCGGCGGCCGCGATCGACGCGTGCATCAGCATCGAACCGATGTGTTCGCCTTGATGCTCAGGTAACCGGCACCTTCTCCTACGCAGCGGCGTTCGACGACGAGTAGTGATTCGACTCAGGTGAGCGCTATCTGAGCCTGCCGCTGGCACAATAGAAGATTCCCCTCCGCGCTGTGTAGCTCGCCCAAGCCCCACGCGTCTGATCGAAGGCATCTGGCCATGAGCGCCGAACCACAACTCTCTTCGCGCGCCGACATGCGCAACATCGCGATTATTGCCCACGTCGACCACGGCAAGACCACCCTCGTCGATGCCATGTTGCATCAGTCTGGTGCGTTCCGCTCCAACGAGAAAGTCCAAGAGCGAGTCATGGACTCGATGGATCTTGAGCGCGAGAAGGGCATCACCATTCTCGCCAAGAACACCGCTGTCCGTTACAAGACAGCTGGGGGCGAAGAGATCAAGGTCAACATCGTCGACACTCCTGGTCACGCCGACTTTGGTGGCGAGGTCGAGCGGGCCCTAACGATGGTCGATGGCGTCGTGCTACTGGTCGATTCGTCAGAGGGCCCACTTCCCCAAACTCGTTTCGTGCTCCGCAAAGCTCTCGCGCTTGAGCTGCCAATCGTGCTCGTGGTTAACAAGATCGACCGGCCAGACGCCCGAATCGCCGAGGTCGTCGACGCCGCGTATGAGCTGTTCATGGACCTCGACGCCACCGACGACCAAATCGACTTCCCGATCGTCTACTGCAACGCTCGAGACGGACTCGCAACCCTCGACCTCGAACAACCAGGCACCGATCTACGGCCGCTGTTCGACACCGTGCTCGAAACAGTGAAACCGCCATCGTTCGACCCTGAGCATCCGCTTCAGGCGCTGGTAACCAACCTCGACGCCAACCCCTACGTTGGTCGTTTGGCAATGTGTCGCATGGTTCACGGCAGCATCAAGCGAGGCCAGACGGTCAGCTGGTGCCGCACCAACGGCACCATCGAACGGGTCAAGATTGGCGAACTTTACGTAACCGAAGCCCTCGTTAGGGAAGAGGCCGACCTTGTAGAAGCTGGCGAGATCTTCGCGGTATCAGGCATCGAGGACATCACCATCGGAGAGACGCTGGCCGATCTCGAGAATCCGACTCCCCTGCCGGTAATCACGGTCGATGAGCCGAGCCTGTCGATGACCATCGGCATTAACACTTCGCCTCTCGCCGGTAAGGACGGCAAGAACCTCACGGCCAGGCTCATCAAGGCCAGGCTCGACGCCGAACTGGTTGGCAACGTGTCGATCAGGGTCAAGGACACCGAACGCCCCGATGCTTGGGAGGTCCAAGGACGAGGTGAACTACAGCTTGCGGTTCTGGTCGAGCAGATGCGACGCGAAGGTTTCGAGCTGACGGTTGGCAAACCTGTGGTGGTGACCAAGGAGATCGACGGCACTCTGCACGAGCCGACCGAACGGGTCAGCATCGACATTCCCGAAGAACATATGGGTGCGGTCACCCAGCTTCTTGGCGAACGCAAAGCCAACATGCTCGACATGTCGAACCATGGAACCGGCTGGATCAGACTCGACTACATCGTGCCTGCCCGCGGCCTCATCGGTTTCCGCACGGAGTTCCTCACCGAGACCCGTGGTACTGGCCTAATGAACCACGTGTTCGAGGGATACACACCATGGACTGGCGATATTCGCACGCGCCGTTCGGGTTCTGTTGTATCGGACCGCAGCGGAACCGTTACTGGTTACGCCGTGGCCGCCATTCAGGAGCGCTCGTCGCTGCTGATTGCACCTGGCACCGAGGTCTACCAAGGCATGATCATCGGCGAGAATCCCCGGCCAGAAGAGATGGACGTCAACATCTGCCGCGAAAAGAAGCAGACGAACGTTCGTGCTGCGGCCGCCGACGACACAATCCGCCTCACCCCACCGAGGCTGCTTACCTTGGAACAGGCGCTCGAGTTCATCGCCGACGACGAAAGCGTCGAAGTCACCCCGAAGTTTGTTCGCCTGCGGAAGAACGAACTCGACAGCAACCTTCGGGCCAGGACGCGCAAACGCCTTCAACGCGACCGGGCCTAGCGCTCGGTGCCAACTCGCTAGCGGGCGAACACCTGGTCGTCGTTGGCGAAACTCTTGAACTCAAGAGCATTGCCAGCCGAAAGAACATGGTGTGTTGCTCGCCAACCTCGCCCTCGAACCGGACGTGCGGTTCGATGACGAACTCGACCTGCCACTCCTGTAGGCGCGCCGCAAGAGCGTTCCACGATTCGAAGTCGAGGATGACACCGAAGTGCGGCACCGATACATCGTCGCCATCGACGGGGTTGGTGGCCGCCGGACGCTCGGTGTCGAAGCTGCGGACTTCGTGGACAACCAACTGGTGCCCGTACATGTCGAAGTCGACCCACTGCTCGGACGATCTGCCCTCCGCGAACCCCAGAACGTTGCCGTAGAAGGCCCTGGCGTTGCCAAGGTCGTCGACGGGGATAGCAAGATGGAACCGCTGGTACGCGCTCAACTCGAGCCTCCGTGTCTCAGCTCTCAGGACGTTCGATTTGGTGATCGGTCGGCTGGGGCGTAACCGTTATCACCTTGACGCCAGCAGCTGGGGTTTCAAAGCGGTGCCACACACCAGACGGAACAACCAGCACGTCGTTTGCGGCCATGTCGTGTTTGATCTCGATACCACCTGACAAGGTGATAAGTCGCGTGGAACCTTCAACTACTACGACGATCTCGTCGCCGTTGCGGTGGCGTTCCCACTCGCTGTTGCCTGCATAGTGCGCCACAAAAACACCGCCGTTTCGATAACCAGACACCACTCCGAATGCCGCCGAGGCGTCGTCGTCCCACATTTCGGGCGTTCGGTCCGCCAGGAACGTCAGCCCGGCAAACGCATCGTCAAGCGAAACCGGATTAGAAGCGAGTTCGATCATGTTCTGACCGTACTCGAACCCTGTGACAGTGCAACGTAGTGGTTGTCAAGGCCAAACCGACCAATCGCAGTACCGCGGACGACAGTGCAATCGAGGAATTGCACGATGAGCTGTACGAGGCTTAAGCAAGGCGCCTTAAACTAAAGATTTAATTGAGGTTTGAGTACTTGGAACTAAAGTTTCGGTATAGGATTGCTACATGCCCGGCGACCGACAACTACTGCGGCAGTCCCTCTACCGCCTCGCTGCAGGTCAGGCGGGCTACTTCACAGCCGCTCAAGCGATTGAGATTGGCTACTCGTACCAAGCGCAGAAACACCACGTCGACCATGGGAACTGGATGCGAGTCGATCGTGGGATCTTTCGGATTCCCGAGTGGCCAACTGGAATGAACGACGGCCTGATCCGTTGGGTACTTTGGTCGAAGAATCGGGCCCTGGTTTCGCACGACTCGGCGGCCGCCGCCCACGGGCTCGGTCTCGTCAATCCGGCCAAGGTCCACCTCACTGTGCCGCCCGATTTCAGAATGGATGACGACGTTCTCGTGCTGTTCCACCGCCATCTTCCGAGCCGTGACGTAACGGCGATCGACGGTGTGCCAATCACAACCGTTCTGCGCACGGCTATAGACACGATCGAGACCCACTTCGACGAGGAGCTTGTGGCCAGCGTGGTTGCCGATGCAGTCGACTCCGGGGCGATGCTGCTATCTCAGCTAGTACGTCGCTTCGATGAGCTGAGTGATGAGGCCAAGCCCCGTGGCGAACGCATCGTGAACGTGCTCGGTTCATGAGATACAAAGAGCCCGAGTCATTTCGTGCTGCACTCGAAGCCCGCATTCGACAAGGTGCCGAGGGCCAGCAGGATCTGGCCCGTCAGCGTCGGACAGTTGCGTTCGACCGATTCCTATCCCGTCTTGCGGTTACCAAGCACCAGGCTTGGGTGCTAAAAGGTGGCGCTGCTTTGGAGTTTCGGATGCCCCAGCTTGCCCGAGCCACGAGAGATGTTGATCTCTCCCTTGCCAGCGACATGGACCCAGCAGACGTGCTCGTCACTGATCTAGATGGCGATCCCTTTGGAGATCACTTTTCATTCGCCGTGACACGGCGACGCGAATTGTCCGAGAATGCCGAGCGGGGGCCGATCGTAAGGCTGTCAATCGATGCACTCATCGGAGTCCGTGTGTTTGAGAAGTTCGTGGTTGATATCGTCCGCGCTGCGGACGGATCACCTTCGTCGGAGTTCGTTGAGCTGGGCAGGGTCGTAAGTTTTGCTGACCTGCCGCTCGTCGACTTGCCGGTCATCAATCTGCGAACTCACTGGGCCGAGAAACTGAGCGCCTACTTGACCCGATACGAAGATCGGCCCAACACGCGAGTGAAGGATCTTGTCGATCTGGTGCTGTTGATCGAGTACGGGCTCCTTCCCGAGGCCGAGCTTTATGCAGAGGTTCTGGCCACGTTCAAGAACCGCGACCAGCAAATTCCCAAGGGTCCCCTGCCTTCGATGGCCAACGAGTGGGCTGTTCCGTTCGCGAAGATGGCGAGCGAACTGACTCTTACCACCAAGGACTCCGTCTCGGCACATGCGGCCGTCGAAACCTTCTGGCGTCGAGCGGTCAACAACGCAGTCCCGCCTACTGGGGGCGACATCTCTACTCACTGATCAAGGACACCGCCTCAGTCGAGGGCAATCAGGCTAGGGCTCAACCTTCTCTACTTTAGAAGCCGCGGCCACGGCCTCAAAGATCGTGCCGTAACCAGTACACCGACAGAGGTTCCCTGACAGCCCAACCTTGATTTCTTCGAGTGAGGGCTCCGGCGTGCGCTCAAGAAGCGCATGAGCCGACATCAACATCCCCGGAGTGCAGAAACCGCATTGCACTCCGCCACATTCGAGAATGTTGGTCTGGAGTGGGTGCATCTCGTCACGATCCATCAGGCCCTCAACGGTCGATATCTCTCGACCCTGAGCCTGAGCGGCCAGATACGAGCACGAGTTAATGGGTTGGCCATCGAGCAGCACCATGCAGGCACCGCATTCGCAGTCGTCGCACCCTTCCTTGGTTCCGGTTAGCCCAAGCTCGTCGCGTAGAACTCCCGACAGGTTTCGGTTGGCGTCGGCTGTCACCGGATAGTCGACACCGTTGACCCGAAGTTCGTAGATCTCGCTCATCATGCGGCTCCAATTCCGAGGGCCCGGTTTACCGGAACAGCGATAGATTCGCCAGCAGCTCGCCGTGCTGCTGCATCGACAGCGCGACTCGCGATAACGCCTACACAATGTCGGCGGTAACGGTCCGACGCTCGCAAATCGGTGATCGGGCTGCACTGCTGCGACGCAGCTTCAGCGACGGAACCCCGTTCGACGTCTGCTGGCTCAATCTCGATTGAGATAATGGTCGGTGCTACCGCCGAAAGAGCAACTGCGACCGCCGAGATCGACCCATCATCGGCTAACTCGACAGCCGCTGCGGCTCCCACCACAGCAATCTCCATCGCTCTTCGATACTCCAAGCGCACATAAGCAGTGCCTGACGCGGCCGGGCGGCTGGGCACCAAGACGGCCGTGCAGAGTTCGTCGGCGCTTGCCGTGGTTTGGCCTGGGCCGCTCCACAGATCACCGATCGGAACAACCCGGGACGACCCGACTCTGGCGAGTTCGACTGAGGCTCCGAGAACCACCAGCGGAGCTCCCGTATCCATGGCCGGTGATGCATTCATGATGTTGCCGCCAATGGTGCCAACGTTGCGCGTCGCCGGTGACCCAACCAGGGCGGCGGCATCAGCAACCGCTGTGTAGCTCCCAACAATCGCGGGGTCGGCCATCAATGTGGCGTGAGTAACCCCTGACCCGATCCGCATCGAATCGGCCCCAATCTCGATGGTTGCTAGGGCCTCGATCCGGTCGATGGCAACGAGCTCTGGCGGCAACTCAAACTTGCCGTGACGGGCTCCAACCACGAGGTCGGTACCACCGGCGATCGGTGAGGCCCCGTTGGCCAGAGCAGCCAGGGCCTCTTCGACCGACGTTGCAATGACGAAGCTCATGACGCAACCTCCCCGTTTCCAACACTGTGTTCCCAAACTCGTTCTGCTGTCATTGGCAACTGCCTAACTGGTGCACCGACCACCTTCGAGATGGCGTTGGCGATGGCGGCCGCCGTGGCCACGTTGGGCGCTTCGGCAACACCCTTGGCCCCGTTTGGACCGGCGTCGTTGGTAAAGACCTCGACGAACTTGGTGTGGATGGGCGGTATGTCGGCCGCAGTTTGGAGCTTGTACTCGAGCAAGGCCGCGTTGCGCTGCGCGCCTCGTTCGTCGTACTGGGTTCCCTCGGACAGTGCCTGGCCGATACCCATCACCACACCACCCTCGATCTGGCCGCGAGCGGCTATCGGGTTGATAATCGTGCCCGAATCGTGGGCCGCGTGGACAGATACCACCCGTGCCACCCCCGTGTCGCGATCGACTTTGACCCGCACCGCATGACACGAGAACTGGGGACCGATCCACGCCGACAATCCCATGTCGCCCACGCAGGTCGAGTTTCTCAGCACCGGGGTATCAACCGGCGCACTAGAGCCATGGCCGAGCAGCAGTTCGGTGTTCATGGACGAGCGAGCGAGTTCGGCTATTGGAACCGATCGGTCTGGTGTGCCGACGACCATCGCCACACCATCGCCGAGCACGATGTCGTCGGGTGAGGCTTCGAAGCGGTCGGCAGCCATCTGTCGGAGTTGCCCGGCAATTTGTCGCGACGCATTCTGCACCGCCCGGCCGTTGTTGAGCAGAGTCTGTGAGCCGGTCGCTCCAGCGTCGTAGGGCCCAGCTGCGGTGTCCTGGTAGACGATCTGGAAGTCCTCGGGATCCATGCCAAGTTCGTCGGCGGCCAGTTGACGCAACGTCATCACCGAGCCGGTACCGCACTCTTGGGCACCGGTGATGATCTCACCACTGCCGTCGGCCTCAAGCTTTACATAGGCCCCTGAAGCGCCTGGGAAACTCGGCCACCAGCCAACGGCAACGCCGATGGCTTCGTCGGCGGCCAACTCGGTTCGGCCATATCCGGCGGCGCCGGTGGCGGCCTCGATGCACTCGATTAGGCCGATCTCGTCGTACGTCTGACCGACCACACCCTCGTCACCAGTGTCGACACAGTTGCGGAGACGGAAATCGACGGGGTCCATTCCGATAGCGGCAGCTAGCTCGTCAGTGTGGGATTCGAGCGCCCAACAGGCTTGGGGCGCGGTCGGGGCCCGCACCGAACCCGATGGCTGGTGGTTCGTATAAACAAGGTGGGCGTCGATGTGAACGTTGGCCACCTTGTATGGCCCAGCCAGATGCATTGATGCCATCTGCGGAAAGAACCCGGCGTCGGCGGTGTAGGCGCCGTTGTCGACGACAACCTTGCCTGTGCGCGCCACTATGTCGCCGTTGTCCATCACGCCGGATGTCACCTCGAACACGATGCCTTCTCGGCGTCGATCGGGAGCCAGGAACTCCTCTTCGCGGCTGAACACCAGTTTCACCGGACGTCGAGCAGCACGTGACAGCGCCGCTATGTGGGCCTCGAAGTGGAACCCGCATTTACCGCCGAATCCGCCGCCTAGGTGAGGCACGATGACACGCACCCGGTTCGATGGAAGCCCAAGCGTTTCGCAGACGCCATCGCGGGCCTTGAATGGCACCTGGGTCGATGTCCAGATGGTTACCTTGTTGCCTTCCCATTGGGCCACGACCGAACGGGGCTCGATTGGCAGCGCGTGACTGCCGTCGGCCACGAACCGGCTCGACACAACATGGTCGGCGGTGTTCATGGCCGCGGCGGCATCGCCTTTGCTGATCGATGAGAACGACGCCACGTTTCGGTTGCGCTCGCAGCCCCAACCAGACTCATAGTCGGCCCAGCCCTCGTGCACCAGCGGCGACTGTTCGGTGAGTGCTTCTTCGACGTCGGTGATGGCAGGCAACTCGTCGATCTCGACGATGATGGCATCGATGCCCGCTTGGGCCGCTTGGGCTGAGGTAGCAGCGACGGCGGCAATCACCTCGCCTTCGAACCGCACCACATCGCGTGCGAATAGGGTGCGGTCAGCCACTGCATCGCCGTAGCGAAGGTCGGGGACGTCGTCTTGGGTAAGCACTGCCAGCACGCCGGCGACTTCCCTGGCGGCACTCACGTCGAGCTTGGTGATTCGCCCGTGCGAAACCTCGGCGTATCTGAACTTGGCGATTAACTGACCGGTCAGGGTGAGGTCGGCGGTGTATCGGCCGGAACCGGTGACTTTTTCGGGCCCGTCAGCCCTTACAAAACGGCGCATAGGCTCAGAGTGTCGCACACCGGCTGACCCCCTCGCTTGAGGCCGTTCAGATTGCCGCAGCTACTGCCGGTTCGACTGAATCCAGTCGACGGCGAAGTCCACACAGTCGCGCATCGGGAACACCCTTGCCACGCCATGGCCGGTGGTGCTCTGACGCTCTTTGCCGCTGGTGGCAAAGGCCACGCCAAGTTCGTCGAAGTCGTCCTCGCAGGTTTCGAGGTCGTCGTAGTTGACCCACTGGCGCTCTCCGCCGACCATCATCGGGACACCTTGGACACACGTCGTCTTTTGCGGCCACGTGGCTCGATGTTCGCCGAGGTGAAGAGACGTGTTGCTGGCATGGCCAACGCCCATCAAGAGCACCTTGGCGTCCATTTCGTACAACCGGCCAAGCGGCGAGGATTCCCCAAACCCAGGAGTTAGATCGTGGTGGCTGATGATCTCTTCTGCCGCTCGGCCATTAGCCGCGAAAGACAGCGTCGGGTGGTCGCTACGCAGCGTCGACCGGTGCAGCAGGAAGACTTCGACGATCTGGCCCATGGCTCGCACCGGCGTGAGGTAAGGGTCATACGCCGGTAGCTCAGAGCGCAAGGTTTCGATCCATTCCGACGGCACCGCTGGGTCGCTCCACGCCGCTGGGTCGCTTAAGTGACCCGACTGGGCAGGCATAACGATCGTGCCATGCGAACCAACGGCCTCAAGGAGCGCGGCCACGACAGTTTGGGCCCCGCCCGCGACCCAACCCAGGGCTCGAAGCGACGAATGAACCATGACGATGTCGCCAGCGTCGATGCCCAGAACGCTGAGATCCGCGGCAAGCGTCGTAGCGGTTACGGGAGCGTCGGAGTCACTTACAACCCGAGCCTCAGTCATGTCCCAACTCTCATGTCACGAGCGTAGGCCGGTATGGTGCCCACCGATGCCAAACACCCCAAAGCGGTCAGTAGCCAGCGCTAATTCGCCCGATCCAGGGTCACCAGAACCAGGGTCACCAGAACCAGGGTCACCAGAACCAGGGCCGCCCGACACTTCGGTCAGCCGCGAAGCATGGCTTTCCCTTGCTGTCACCACCCTCGTCACCTTTTTGGTGGTGGTAGACATCTCGGCGGTCACGGTTTCGTTTACGTCGATTCAGCGCGAGTTCGACGTCAGCAGAGCCGAACTCAGCTGGGTCATCTCCGGCTACAACATCGTTGTCGGCGCGTTACTTCTCGTGTCGGGTCGGGTGGCCGACAGCATCGGCAGACGGCGGGTGTTCCTGCCTGGTGTTGCCATCTTCGGAATTGCGTCGCTAGCCGCTGGCATGTCGCAAAGCGTCGAAATGCTCATCGCAGCACGACTAGTCCAAGGGCTCGGCGGTGCAATCATCGCCGCCACATCTTTCGCGGTAATGCTGCCTGGGTTCCCAATGGCGCGACGGTCAACCGCCATCGGCATCGCGGGCGCAACCGGATCGCTTGGTGCCGTTGCCGGACCGGCCCTTGGCTCGCTACTTATCGACCTCTATAGCTGGCGGGCCATATTCTTGGTGAACGTTCCGTTGACGCTGCTCGTACTTTTCCTTGGACCACGGTTCCTCCAGGAGTCGAGCGACCCTGAGGCCACCGGCAAGATCGACTACACCGGAGTGGTACTCGGCACAGCTTCGGTGGCGTTGGTAATGGGCGCCATCGTGCAGAGCGAATCATGGGGCATCGGCGACCCCCGCGTGTTTGCCATGGTCTTAGTCGGCCTACTCCTGTTTCCCGTCGTCATTTCAAGGTCCAAAACCCATCCAGAACCGCTGATCAACCTCGACCTATTCAGCTATCACTCGTTCCGAGCCACCTCCATCGGGGTGGTCTTCTACGGGTTCGCCTTCACGGCTGGTTTCTTGGTGAGTTCGCTGATGTTGCAAGATTTGTGGGGTCAGTCGATCCGTGCCACCGGTTTGGCCCTGGTGCCTGGGCCACTAATCGCCGCAGTTATCTCTCCACTCACCGGATCGTTCGCCGATCGCTACGGACACCGCGGGGTACTAACGCTCGGGTCTCTGCTTTGTGGTGGCGGATATATGAGTTATGTATTCGTCTTGGACGAGACCCCAGCGGTCGGGAATCTCTACGTTCCGATCAGCCTGGTGATCGGTGCCGGTATAGGACTCACCGTCGCGACTTGGTCTAGTGCCGGGCTGTCCGACATACCTCAGAGCCGTTTCGGTGTGGCCGGTGCCACATACAACACTCTTCGCCAGGCGTCGTACGCGCTTGGTATATCTGTCTCGATTGCCCTGGTCTCATCTGGCGCCAATGAGCTCGACATCACCGGCTATCGCAGAGCGTGGGTATGGGTTGCCGTCTGCTATCTGTTGAGTGCAGCGGCAATTTGGTTCACGTTCCCGACTGGCTCGAGCTCAGACCGAGCGGCCTCACTCAACCGCACCGACTGACGAATCTGCACCTGAACGTGACCATCTCAGTCGACAGACCCGACGTTCCCGATGGGTATGGGGTTCCAACTACCGACGAGGGTTTGCTCAAATGGGCAAAGGTTGTGACCGAACTCGAGACCGCATCGCAGCTCTGTTACGACGGCGCCCCGACCACGATCCACGCCACCAACCTTCGGGCAAACGGTCGTTGTGTTCTGCACCTCGAAGATGGGTGGAGGGCAGTCATCGTCGAAGGAGTCTCGGGCTCGTCGGAGTCGCCAGGCCTCGAGCTCGGAGATCAAATCGCAACTGCCATCACAGCCAAGTACTCCGACAAGGGTTACTCCCCGACTGCTGAGTCATGGGAAGGCGAAGATGCTGGTGGTCTGTGCCGGTTCATTCCAGCCAAGGCCATGGCCTGGTTCGACTTCCCGACAGACATGACCAGGTTCCGATTCGATTCGCGTCGCTCATCGGGCCGCTAGGGCTGCTCGGACTAGTGGGGCCTCACCTACCAGCTCGACCTCTTAGGGCAGAAGTTCGCGTCCCTCAAGGAATGCAGATCGCTCGGTCTCGCAGGCGTCGTAAACGAAACACGTTGAGTCGTGATCGTTGGTTAGGCCTTCTGATTGCATGAACGCGTACGCGGTGGTTGGACCGAAGAACTTCCAGCCTCCGCGTTTTAGTTCCTTGGCCAACGCGGCCGATCGGGCCGTCTGGGTAGGAACACCGCCCTCGGCATCGCGTGCGGGCGTCTGAACGGCCCAGCGCCACACCCAGTCGACCAGGGAACCATCAGTTTCGGTCAGCTCGCACGCTCGTTGTGCGTTGTTGATGGTGGCCTCGATTTTGCCTCGGTGGCGGATGATGCCAACGTCGTCGAGAAGGCGTTCGACATCGCTTTGTCCGAACGAAGCAACCTTCTCGAAATCGAACTGCTCAAACACTTCGCGAAACCGATCGCGCTTTCGCAGAATGGTCAACCAGCTGAGCCCCGACTGAAAGCCCTCAAGGCAGATCTTCTCGAACAGACGGTGCGGATCAGTGGTTGGTCGGCCCCATTCGCAGTCGTGATACTCGAGATAATCGACATGACCAAGTGGCCAGCCACAACGTTGCTTAGCGGAGTCGAGATGTTCATCGCCGGGACCACTGTGATTCGTCATCAGCTGTGTCTATCAGCTGTTTCTGTTAGCCATAGCCAAGCAGCTCGGACTCGATGTCGGAAATTAGCTCCTTGGCGATTCTCGAATCTTCTCCTGGCGACGACCTAGCGATCGTTGCTCCCGTTGGCAAGTCGCCAACTTGACCTGCTCTTGGCCATTCGACGATGGCCCCGGATTCGTCGTCGTCGAGCAAACGTCGACTTACCAGAGCCACCCCGAGCCCGCTCTGTACAGCGAACAGCACGCTCGCGGTTGAGGGCGCCGAGAACGCAACCCGATGCGGAATGTTGGCGTCGGCGAGGGCCGAAACTGCGTACCGGTGGTAGAAGCCGTGTCGGCCAAAGCTGATGAGCGGGACCTCACCGGCGGTGTAGGTCCAGTCGGCGGAACTGACCCACGCCAGCTCGTCTTCCCACAACAGTGTGTCAGTCGGGCCAACGTCGTCGACCCCGACCTGAAGCACCGCAACATCGAGCTCGCCCGCAGCGACCAACCGGGCCAGCTCTCTTGCCTTTTCGACCCTGAACTCAATGGTGGCACCGGCATGAACATGGTTGAACCGTGCCAACACCGCATCGATACAGAACTTTGTGAGCTCTTCTGTGGTGCCGAAAGTGACGTTTCCCGTGAGGTCAGAACTTGTGAGTAGATGAACAGCCTGATCGTGGACAGCCACAATTGTCTTGGCATAGTCGGTCAGCAGGCGTCCGTCGCGCGTGGCCCGCAGCGAATGACCATCGCGAATCAGCAGCTCGCGGCCAACACGCTGCTCGAGGCGTTTGATCTTCCAGCTAACCGCCGATTGAGACGAATCGAGCGCACGAGCTGCCGCGGTCATTCCCCCGGTTTCCAGGACGGCCAGAAAGACACGCAAAGATTCGACGTCGAGCTGCATCGTTTCATCCTACCGACGCCAAGACTCACATGACATATCGTCATGTAAAGTAACGAATATCGGAGGTTGCGTCATGGGTGTGTCCTGCGGATAATAGAGCCATGAAAACAACTACCAAGACCTACAAAGAACTCGTTCGCGCCGCTCTCGGTCCCGGACTTCAGGTGTCAAGCCGCTCCGACCGAGTCATCGTCAACTTCGTTCAGCCAGCCCTCAAGGCCTACTAGATCC
>JAADHX010000005.1 GCA_013151655.1 Actinomycetota bacterium | reverse complement strand
TCCGGGTGTGCTGGTTGAGGATGCACTGCTCTTTCTCGGATACTCGGGTACCGGTGAACTTGCCGGACTCGATAGCGATCTCGGCTCTGGTGTCATCGTCGTGACCTTGCTGGTTACAGCGACCTCGGCTCTGATCGTCGGTTGGTGGGCCCGCCGGACTCTGAGACCAATCGGCGCCATGACGGTGGCAACGGCCCAGATGGCCGAGGGCGATCTGTCTGTACGCGTCGATGAAGGGGTTGGTGGCGAACTCGGTGAGCTGGCCACTTCGTTCAACAACATGGTCAGCAGCCTTGCCGCCGAGGACGACCGCCGCCGACGGTTAACAAACGACGTGGCCCACGAGCTACGCACACCGCTGGCGAATGTGGCTGGCTACCTTGAGGCCGCCGACGACGGTCTCGTCGAAATCGGTCCGGCTCTGTTCGAGATTCTTCGCGATGAAACATCGCAACTAAGCCACATCGTCGACGACCTCCAAGATCTGTCCCTAGCCGAGTCAGGGCGGCTTCATCTCATCAAGACCGATGTCCGCCTTAGCGAGGTCATTAGGACAACAGTTGCCTCTTTCGGGTCGCGGGCCGAATCGGCCGGAGTCGAACTGCGAACAACTGTGTCAACCGACGACCCGATCTCTGTCGTTGGCGACCCTGCTCGATTGCGCCAGATCGCCACCAATCTGGTGGAGAATGCGATTCGGCACACCGAAGCCGGTGGTCAGGTCGTCGTTCGCGCCGAACGAGCGGGCGACATGGTCGACTTTTCGATTAGCGACACCGGCGTTGGCATGAGCGACGACGAAGTGGCTCATGTATTCGAACGGTTCTATCGAGCCGATGAGTCACGAAGTCGTGCCACTGGCGGTTCTGGGCTCGGTCTGGCGATTGTTCATCAGTTGGTGACGGCCATGGGCGGCACAATTGCGGTTACTAGTGGGGTCGGTGTGGGCTCGACCTTCACGGTCTCGTTGCCGGTTGGCGATGGTTAGTCCGCGACCGGTTGCCGAAACTAGGCGCCGACTGCTCTCAAACTCATTTCGATGACCGCCGCGGTGGTGTCGACGGCACTACGCAAGTCCTGAACGCTGTTGTCGGGTCGACGGGAGCTGCCTTGCAGCATGCGTCGACGAAGCTGGGTCAGATCGAATTGCTCGAGTTGGCTCGAAAGCTGTTCTGGGGCTCTCATCTGTTGGAGGGGTGCCAAAAAGATCCAGCCGTCAGCGAGATGCCCTAGTGGTGAATCGTCGTGTGCGCAGCTGGTGCCAAGAGTTGCAAAGGAGCTTCCGCCAACGTCGAATCCGACTGGGAACTTAGGCCCGTCGTGGCGAGCGAACACCATGTCGACTAAGCCATCGGCCGCATAGACATGGTCGGGCCGAACACCTGGGCAGCCGTCGAGGGGTTGATGCAGCAGAACCGTCGCCACTCTGTCGGCGCGTTGGGCAAACAGGTGGTTACCTGCTCCGAGCACCCGATCGCCAACGACTTCCACATCGAAGCGGTCGTTGTTGGCGTGGTACGGGCGGCGATGATGGGTAAACGCGTGTCCGGTGGAGCAGGAGATCACAGCTCTGCGGCGTGGTTTCAGAAGTTGCTCGTCGATCACAGCGGCCATGAACCGCGCTGAGGGTCCGCGGGTACGTAGGTGCGGCCACGCCTCAGGCTCAGTGAGGTCGGCGCGATCGGTGACATTGTCGTAGTCGAGGTCGTAGTCGAGGCCGAGAATGCGGAACGGAGGCGCCAAGTGGTCGCGCTGACGGTTGGTCGCCCAGGCAGCACGCAGGACCTCGACCCGGCTCGACGGCACTATGCCATAACGCATTCCCCAACGAAGCACTAGCTCGGTAGCTCTCACCTCGTCGAAGTTGCGCCCGGTCGTGATTTCGTCCAGTGAATCCTGGTCGTCTTGGAGCAACCATTCGGCGCCGAGGTTCCATACCCCCGCGGCGGCAAGGACCGGAACAAGCTCAACCAAGAACTGGCCTGACTGCGCTGTTGGCATTCCCTCGCCTATCAGCACCACATCGTGAAGAGCCGTAAGCGAAGCTATGTACTCGGCGGGTTCTTGGCCGTGGTCGCCAACATGCTGTGACAAATCCGAGACGCGGCCGTTGTCGGCCGGATTCAGGTGGGAGCGTTTGCGGAATCGCTGAAGTCGGCGCAGCGTTTCGAGGTCGGCGTCACTATCCACGCCTGCTGAGAGTACCGACCGGTAGCTGTTATGCCAATGGTTGTTTGGGTGCCTGGCGATGACTAGTGGCACTATTTGCCGGTGGCCACTACCAAACCAGTTGCTGAAGTCGTAACCGAAGGTAGTTCCGGTGCGACTGGAGGGCCCGCCGCAGGGGCCAAGGCCGCCTTTGCAATCCCTGCGTTTAGATCGTTGTGGCTCAACAACGTGTTCTTCTTCTTGGTGATGAACGCCCAACGTTTTGTGCTCGGGTGGCTCGTACTTGAGGGTCTGAATGGCAACGAACGTACTCAAGGTCTAGTGGTGTTTGCGCTCGGAGTTCCAGCCCTATTTCTGGTGTTACACGCTGGGAACTGGGCTGACCGGTACAACCGCAAACGGCTGTTGGTTGGTTCTCAGATAGCGACGTTGGCGGTAACGCTAGTGGCGGCTTTGTTGGTGCAAGCCGATGTTATGACTATCGAACTAGCGATAGTCGTGGCCTTGGCAATGGGCGCTACGACTGCGATTGGCTCACCGGTACGGGCGGCCTTGGTGCCCGCACTTGTGCCCAGGGCGTTGTTGTTCACTGCTATCGCCGCTACGTCTCTGGCGATGACGACATCGATGATTCTAGGTCCTGTGGCTGCAAACTTCGTCGGCGACCAGCTTGGATTGGCGGCTGCATTTTGGTTCATGTCGTCGTTGTTGGCAATCGGCCTCGTGGTGCTTGTCCCGATGGAAGTGCCTACACACGCTGACGTCGAGCCAGCCGCTGCCGGCACAGAACCGGAAACAGCGTCGTACTCGGTTTGGGCGGGCTCGGTTGAGGCATTTCGTCACGTGGTTCGTGACAGGGCCCTCAGTCGGTTGTTCTTGTTGCTCACGGTGGCTGGATCGACTGTGAACCCCGCGGTAATGGTCAGCATCCAGGCCTTCGTCAAGGAGGAGTTCGGTCGCGATGCTGGCGATTCGGCACCAATTCTTGCCGTGATGGGCGTGGGTATCGCGGTGTCATCGTTTGTGGTCATGCGCAAGGGCGACATGGCCAACAAAGGTGCGCTCTTCCAAAGGGCGCTGATGGTTGGCTCGCTGATGACATTGTTGATGGGGCGCACCACGGCGTACTGGCAACTGCTGCCCCTGTCTCTGATGATGGGCCTTGGGGGCGGGTTCTATATCAACATGAACCAGGGACTGATTCAGTCGAACACCCCGCAGCGTTTGATGGGCAGGGTGATGGCCCTCTACACCCTGATTCAGGCCGGCCTCTTGCCAGTTGGCGCACTCACCCTCGGTTACGTGGGCGGTGCGGTTGGGATGGGCAACGCGATTTCTGGGGCTGGGATCATCTCGCTGGTGGTGGTCTTGGTCGTGTACTCGACCGATCGCGAGTTTCGCCGCCTTGGTTAATCACGCGCCGTTGAGAACGACTCGGTGGTGTTAGTCGTCGTTCGATAGTCGTCTCGCCAAGAAACCGACGGCAGCGCCCATTAGGACACCCGTGAGCGCAGCTTTGCCTTGTTGGGAGCGAGTGGCATCTTCGTACTTGCGATCGGTGTCGTCTCGGCCAGCATTGCGTCTGCGCAAAGCGATGGTTTCGATGCCGGCATCGACTTCGGCACCGAGTAGAACCGAGAACGCGGTGGCGTACAACCAAAGAAGCAGGGCGGTGATGGCACCAAGGGTGTTTGCTCCGCCGCTGAACTTGCCGGCGTTAGCCGTGTAGATGGACAACAAGGCCGACACGAGTATCCACACGATGGTCCCGGTGATGGCACCAGGTGTAGTCCATCTGAATCGCTTAGTCGCGCGGTTGGGGCCCAGGTTGTACAACACCGAGATGGCCATCGACATCAACAGAATCAACACCGGAAATCTAAGTACCCCGATGAGGACTCGACCAACGCTGCCGAGTTCCACAGCCGCAAGGACCGCTGGCAAGATGGCGAGCCCGAATACAGCCGCGACCAACATCACGATGGCGCCGAAGGTGAACATCAAGGCAGTGCCGCGAAGGCCAACAAAACCCCTGGTCTCGCGAAATCCGTACACGTTGTTTAGGGCCGCGATTAGGTGCTTAATGGCCGCTGAAGCAGACCAGATGGCAGCGATGATGCCGATGCCGACAACCACTCCAAGCCCGCCTGAAGCCGAGCTGGCGATGTCGCCAAGCTGACCCGACAAGAAGTCGCGTGTGGATTCGGGGGCCGAGTCGAGAAGATCGTTGATTTGTTCGGTTATCTCCTCAGGGTCAGAAACAATCCCGTAGATAGAGATCGTGGCGGCCAAGGCGGGGAACAGCGACAAGAAGCCGAAGAACGCGATGCCAGCCGAAGCCACAGGAACGTTGTCCTGTTTCAACGCGTCCTTCACTTCGAATAGGAGTTCTTTAAGCCGGCTGAAGCGGCTGTCGGTGGTGTTGGCTGGCATCGGGGCGGGCTCCGTGGGTCTGAACGCTCCAGTCAACACGCTGGAACCGCCGTCCCGCGCCCCATTCTGGAATGCCACATCCGAGCACAGCGTTATCCTTGTTCGAATCGTGGACGATCGAGGGGGCATTTGTGGCTATGCGGCTATTTGACACGGCGAGGAAGGCAGTCGTGCCTTTTGAGCCCGCACAGGTGGCGTTGTTGTACGTGTGCGGCATAACGCCATACGACTCAACTCATCTTGGTCATGCTCGTACATACCTCACCCATGATCTGATCGCGAGGCGGCTGGTCGATCTTGGGCACGAGGTTCGTATGGTCAGGAACGTCACCGATGTCGACGACTCGATCCTTCCCAAGGCTCGCGAGCTCGGTGTCGATTTCCGCGACTTGGCTCGCCAAGAGATGGCTCGTTTTCACGCCGACATGAAGGCTCTCGATGAGCTTCCCCTGTACGCCGAGCCGTGGGCAACGGGTTCGATAGAACCAATGGTCGAGCTCCTTGAGCAACTGCGAGCTGGCGGCCATACCTACACAGTCGAAGGAACCACCTGGTTCGACGTCTCTACGTTCGATCGGTTCGGCCAGTTCAGCGGGTTGTCCGAGGCTGAGCTAATCGAACTTGCCCGCGAACGGGGCGGGACACCCGACGACGTCCGCCAGCGTCACCCTCTCGACTTCGCTTTGTGGTTACCTTCGGCTGATGACGAGCCTTCATGGGAGTCGACGGTCGGAGTCGGACGACCGGGTTGGCACCTCGAGTGTTCGGCGATGTCGTTCGCGGCGTTGGGCGCGCCTCTCGATCTGCACGGTGGGGGTGACGACCTCGTCTTCCCTCACCACGAGTGCGAGATCGCCCAGAGTGAAGCCATCGGCGCGGCCCCGTTCGCGAAACATTGGACACATGGAGGCATGGTCGGTTACCAAGGAACCAAGATGTCTAAATCGCTTGGGAACCTCGTTTTCGTTAGCGACCTTCGTCGAACTGGCGACACTCGCGCTATTCGTTTAGCGCTGATGCCGCATCCGTACCGCGAGGCTTTCGATTGGCTCGACCACGAGTTCGACGACGCCATGGATGTGCTTGACGGACTTGTTGCCGCCGTGGGCGGTGCTCCACCGCATGACGGTCCACTGATCGCCGAGGTTCGTGACGCTCTCGACGACGACCTCGACACTGTCGCGGTGTTCGACACGCTTGTGCAGGGGGCTCGGCGTATCAACGCCAATTCACCAGGTGCGCCAAGGCCCGCTGACCTGGCTGCGGCCTTGAACCTGGTTGGTGTAGACCCGCACCGCGTTGTGCACCGCCACCCAGACTCGGTCTAGCCTCGGTGTATGGACTCGGGTCACTACGCCGAACAGGACGACCGCAGCGCCGGCTCGGCTAGTAGTCGCTCGATCCGCCGAACCGTTGAACCGCTGGATCATGCCTCTGTGGTTCTTCGCTGGTGCCGCGGTCTCGGCTGCGGCCGCCTGGTGGTGGCAACGTCGCCAGCCACGATGAGTAGTTCCGGTAGTGAAGACTCGGTTCGGAGTACCCCATCCACCGCTGGTGTCACACCCCTCAGGCAGAATCATCAGGTGGACATAACAACCAGCGAGCGCATTAGCGTTGTAACCGATCCAACCGAGAAGGCGCCAGAAGCCGAAGCGGCCTCTGATTCGGCGCCGCGCCGGTTTCTGTCGCCCTCGGGCGCCTCGACGTTTCGACAGTGTGCGCGTCGATGGCGTTTTCGATACGTCGACAAGTTGCCAGACCCACCGGGTGTACCGGCCTTGGTCGGAACCTTCGTGCACCGAGTTCTCGAAGAACTACTCGCCGCCGATGGCGCTGATCGCACTGTTGATCACGCCAAACTGATCGCCAGGGCCGTGTGGCCAGAGATCGAAGAGAACCCAGCGTTCATCGACCTAGCACTTGAGCCCGAAGCTGGTCGCCGGGTGCGGTGGGATGCTTGGCGCCTGGTCGAGGGCTATTTTGGCCTCGAGGATCCGGTCGCGGTCGACGTCGTCGAGCGTGAGCAACGCCTCGAGTGCGACCTCGATGGGGTGCCTTTCGTCGGTGTCGTCGACCTTGTCGAGCGGCGGGACGGGCGCCAAGTTGTTACCGACTACAAAACCGGCAAGGCTCCGAGTCAGCGTTTTCAAGACGACCGGCTGCATCAGGTTCAGCTTTACGCAGCCGCGCTCGGTGCCATGGGCCAACCGGTCGAGCGGGCTCGGCTTTTGTATGTGCGAAGCCGAAGTATCGACACCGATGTCACCGATACTTCAACTGGTGAAGCTGTCGAGAAGTTGCAAACGACTTGGTCAGATATTCACGTCGCCGAAAATACCGACGAGTTCGCACCCACGGTTGGGCCCCTGTGCAACTGGTGTCCGTATCAGCCGCAATGCTCTGAGGGTCGCGCCGAGGTCGAGAGACGTTACGGCCCACCGGTTTAGCTGGCTGAGGAGCGCCTTGCGCAATTCCGCCAGCCGATATGAGGCCGGCTCCTCCAGGGCCCGATGTTTACCATCATCAATACGACGAGCCCGAACAGGATCACGACGGGCACGATCCCTGAGTTCACTAAATCTGTTCGTCTTCGCCATCAGATCAGACCTTCCCTGCGCAGTTCATCGAGATGCGCGTCGTACAGCTCATCTGCAACCGGTGTGTAGCGGCCATACCAACGGTTCCAGTTCGGGCTCCCAGGATCATCAGGGCTCTTGTCCCCACCAATCAGCAAAATCGCCGACCGGCGAGGATCGAAAGCAACAGCACCCGGATCGCCCCTTCTGCTCGCAGCTCCTTCATGTTGGAATGCCGCGACTGGTGCACATTGTCAACTAGCGGCCGACCCAGGCCCGGACCGACAGACTCAAGAATCTCGACCCGCGCGATCACCGCATCCTGGCTTTCCTCTGATTTCTCCAAGCAACCGGTACCAGGCTGGGGCCCCTCCAAACCAGAAAAACACCTGGTCACAAGGGCACGGACGAGTTTTTCCGGCACCACACAACCTGTGCGAGGCCTCGTTGTACATCGCAGAGTTCCGAGCCCACGACGCCGACACTGAAGACACCCGCGCTGCCTTGATCCGACACGCCAGGCGGGAAGGCCGATTCGCCGATTGGGCCAAAGCCTGGCGCTGTCTTGAGCGGTCGCGCAGTGACCCTGTGCAGCGCCCAGCGGCGGCTAGATCATCCTGGAGTTGATTCAGGCTCCGGAAGACGTGTGGCTGAGTGATCACGGGATTGTCGACCTCATGCAACGATGCGAGACGAGCGTCAGTTGGCTTCATCATCGGGCGAGCGTGCCAGACCGACACCGGGCCGTCACCTCGGCATGCGCTCTCGAACACCTCCACTCACGCGCAACTTGTCAACATCGCTAGCGCCGGTGGGCGCCGGACTGGAGCGCGAACCAACGGGGGACTCTGTAGGTCGATATCGAGCTATGAGTGTGTAGACGCCGGTCTTGTAGATCGGTCAGGCGCTGGCGAGCTATTGGACAACCAAATGTCGTTCGATGAGACGATCTGGCAGCGCCCGGGCATGTGGAAGGATCTCCACCATGGATGATGCTCTGAAGCTGGAATTGAGGTTGCCTCACAGCGGCGCCGGTGCGATCTGCGCGTCGCTTCTCGATGAGCTTCCTGAGTGGTTCGGCTCGCCAGAAGCCAACGCAGCGTACGCCCTGGCGTCAGAAGCGAACCCGACCGTCGTTGCGTCTGTTGGCGGCGTTGCTGTTGGCATTCTGACAACGATCAAACGCGCCGAAACGGCAGCTGAGATCTACGTGATGGCCGTCCATCGCACCCGACATAGGACTGGCGCGGGTGCCGCCATGCTGCGGTTCGCAGAAGGTCTCCTTGTGGAGGACGGAATCAAGTTCCTGCAGGTGAAGACGCTTGCGGACACGCACCCAGACGTCGGATACAAGAAGACACGAGCCTTCTACCGGTCTTGCGGCTTCGAACGGCTTGAGGTATTCCCGACACTATGGGACCCGGACAACCCGGCCCTCCAGATGATCAAGATGATCCAGGGCTGACCGCCGAAGATGCCGTCGTGTTGTCTAGTGCTGGCCGCTCTGCTTAAGTCCTGCCGGCCAGGGCGAGTGACTACCCTCGCACTTCGCGGAATCGGATCTTTCGCTGGTCAGGGTTGGCCGTCACCAACTCGACTTCGATCACCTCGCCAGGGTTGGCTTTGGTCTTTACCAGAGCGCTGATGGCAGGTTCGTTGATCTGCATCGAACAAAGACCATCTCGACGACGAGAGGTGACCGTGGCCCCGAAGCGTTGGCCGATCTTGCTGCTCAGGATGGCCGCCTCGACATAGTCGACGATGGCTCGATCGAGCTGGCCCTCGGCCCGACGGGCTTTGCCCATCGTGCTCGGGAGATCGGAGAGCTGGTCCATGACCCACGTTGGCGGACGCTCGTTGGCACAAATCGCCACCGCAATTTCATTGGCGTAGCGATCAGCCAGACGACGCACCGGTGCGGTCACATGGGCGTACTCGGCCGCGATTGCCCAGTGTCGATTGTTGCTCGGTACCTCGCCATCAAAGGCAAGGTATCCAGCTCCGCGAAGCGCCCGAACTGCGCTGTTGAGTAGCGCAACGTGCCGAGGTTGGTCGGGCCGTAGGTCGCGTACTCGTTCCGAATACGACATTTCTTCAGGCCAGTCGATGCCGAGACTGAGTGCCGATAGCCGAATCTTGTCGAGAGTCTGCTGGTCTGGGTCTGGGAGTGTGCGGAGGAGGCCAACACCGGCACCGATCATGAGATCAGCGGCGGCCATTCCGGTCAGCAGCGAGATCTGTGCGTTCCAGTCTTCGACGATGAGCGACTCGTCGTGAATAAGTTCATAACAGCCGTCGATCATCTGGACTTCCTGAGAAGGGAGATTCAGCGAGACACCGCCACGTTGTCTCTCAATGGCCAACCTCAGCTCGCCTACCTCACGCAGCGCCATCAAGGTGGAATCGCCGTTGCCGGAATCGATCCGGTCCTGGGCGACGCGGTACGACAGTTTGTCGATGCTCTTGACCATCGCCCGCTCAACATCGGTCGTGAGCAGTACCCCATCGACATCGAGGGTCATTGTCCACACGAACGCTGGACGCTCGACATCGGGTAACAAGCTGGCCGCGCCCTCTCCCAACGACGTTGGATAGAGCGGCGTTCTCATATCGGGGGCGTAGAAGGTAAGACCCCGACTATGGGACTCAACATCGACCGGGTCGTTTGGGGCCACGAACGAAGCCGGATCGGCAATCGCGTACGAAACCGTGAACCCGTCACGGCGGGATTCGATATGTACCGCTTGATCTAGGTCGATCGATGTTGGCGGGTCGATGGTGATGTAAGGCATCGACGTCTTGTCCGCAAGCTCGCCACCAGCGCGCGGAAACCCACCCACTCCGTCGCGAGCCGCATTCGTCGCCGCTTGTTCCACCTGTGCTGGAAACGAATCAGGGACGCCCAGCTCGGTGCGGATCTTGGCGAATCCGGCTTCAAGTTCGCTATTCGGATTGAGGCGTGGCGCAGGCGTCTTCATCGCTGCGAACGCTACCCGGTGAGGTGGGTAGTGTCCTCTCGATGCCGGAACTACCAGAGGTCGAAACCGTCAGGCGTGGGCTCGAACCAGAACTGCCAGGTCAGCGCGTAGCCGAAGCCTGGGGGCACCCAAGCTCGAAGTTCAATTCGGCAGGCGAACTCGTCGGTGCCGAGATCGACGATGTTCGGCGTCGCGGTAAGTACCTGCTGTTCGGCCTGGTCGACGACCGAGAGCTAATTGTTCACCTCGGCATGACGGGACAACTCACCTGGCATTTCGCCGCTGACGATCACTTGATCGACAAGTACGTACGGGCCTGGTGGTTGATGGAAGACGGCGGACGTTTGCAGCTACGCGATGTCAGACGTTTCGGACGAGTCGCAGTGGTAGACGCTGGTCACTATGAAACCTTGCCGACACTTCATCACCTCGGGCCAGAACCCTTCGACGATGGCTTTACCGACGTCATGTTTTGGGCCGCGTTGAAGACCTCATCTCGATGCATCAAGACCCAACTCCTCAGCCAGCGACCGATTGCTGGGGTCGGCAACATCTACGCTGACGAGGCTTGTTGGGTCGCTCAGGTGTCTCCTATTTCGCGTCGCATAACCAAGGCGTCGGCAAGCCGACTACTGGCTGCACTACGAGACGTCATGGGCTCAGCTATCGACAACGGCGGCACCACACTTCGCGACTATCGAACCGTCGACGGATCCTCTGGCGACAACCAGCAGCATCTCCTTTGTTACGGCCGGGCCGGCGAACCATGTTTGCGATGCTCGAAGCCTCTCACGTCGCGCGTTCTTGATGGTCGCACCACCACGTGGTGTCGTTCATGCCAGCCAGCCCGCTAGGTTTGTCGATGAGCGCTGGAGGGCGCTCCCGGGCCTGCGGGCAGGACTGAGTCCACCTTCCGATTACAGAGACATTCACATGCCTCATTTCCTTCCCGACGCGGGTCACGGGAATTGATGGAGATGAACATGTCCAAAATGCCTCCCAATAGTGCTGTCCTCCCCGAGGGTGCCGACATCCGCCAGCTTCGTAGACAAGCGAAGGAACTCCTCGCTTCAGCTATGGCCAATGATCGTGCCGCTCTCGATGACCTTCAGTCGGTCCACTCGTCGCGAGGCCAAGATCTTGCTCTGTGGCAAGCGCAGCTAGTAGTAGCCCGCACCTATGGCTTCGTGTCGTGGCCCAATATGCGAAGAGCCGTGGCCGAACTCTCCGGTCCGGTGGCTGAGCCGATACCGGCTGGTCCGATCTTTCGCGCCAAATACCTAGACGACACTGCTGTCTTTACTCCAAGACGATTCCTGGACGATGCCAGCGCTGTGGGCTGGGAGCCAGGACCACTTCCTGATGCGATCGTCTACGTCTTTGCGGGACACTTTGCTGCGATGCTTGAGAACGACCCTCGGTTCGAGCGTAACTACGCTCTTGCACCCGCGAACTCGATCATGTTCACCACCGTCGACAGTCTTGTCTCGGTGGGGGTGTCGTGTCTGAGTCCTGGCGTGGGCGCGATGGTTGGTCAGATCGAACATCAGGTTGAGCTCGGAGGAGCGTCCAACTTTGTGATCCTCGGCACTGCTGGTGCTATCGCCTCCGATCTTGCGATTGGGCAGGTAGTTCTGGCAACCAGTGCTGTGCGCGATGACGGCGTGTCCCAGCACTACCTCCCACCCGATACCTACGTAGACGCCGATGTCGAACTGACTCTGTCTCTCGGGCGATCGTTGAAACACAGCGACGTCCGAACCGTTGAAGGCGTGACTTGGACCTTGCCGACGCCATATCGCTCGACTGCTGACGAGGTCGCCCACTTTGCGAGTGAGGGTGTTGGAATCGTCGAGACCGAGATAGCGTCGCTCTTTGCCGTCGCCGAGGCCTTAGGCGTAAAGGCCGCCGCGGTTTCAGTGGTTGCTCGGAGTTTGGTCGACGATAAAGCTCCGGTCGTACCCAAGCAAGCCTTGCCGGCGGAGTTGTTGAACGGGGTGCTCGGGGCGCTTGGAGTTACCGAGCGGGCTGACACCTCGGGCACCACCAGATAGAGCGACCGGCGATCGGCGCGGTGGCAATTGGGGTGTCACAGCGCCGACACGGTTCGCCAGTTCGTTTGTAGGCATATAGGCGGTTGTCAGGGCCGAGCCTTCCGGGCTTCGTGCCGTTGGCGTCTGCTCGGGTCACCGTAACGATTCGATCGAGCCGTACTCCGAGGCGCAGTAACTCGACGGTTGTGTCCCAGATCTTCCGAACTACGCCCCCGTCCAAGTTCTTGGCTGGAGTCGCCGGGTGGATGCCAGCTAGAAACAACAACTCGGAGCGATACACGTTGCCAATTCCGGCAATCACATTCTGATCGAGAAGCAACGCACCGATCGCCTTGTTCGATTTTGCCGCCTTATCGATGAACTGATCCGGGCTAGACCGGCGACGTAACGGATCTGGCCCCAGCCTGGCGATGATTTCTTCGACCTCTGGCGGTTCGATCAGGCGGCACGTGTGGGGGCCGGTGAGACTCCAAGCGAAGTCCTCGCGTTCGAATCGGAGCCGAACAGCGTCGCCCCGGTTGGTCGATGCCTCGAAGCGCCGGAACTTCCCTATCAGACCCAGGTGTATGTAGAGCGTAAGGTTCGGGCCCGCGTGTAGGAATAGGTGTTTACCCGCGGCTTCGGTGGCGGTCAGTACCTGCCCGTCAAGGCTCTTGGCCCCGGACGCAAAACGGCCTTGGGGCGAGGATGCTTCGAGTTCGGTGTCGACTAGGTCGCGTCGAAGATCGCGTGCCAATCGATGGATCGTGTGGCCTTCTGGCATGGAACGAGCATGTCAGGTTCGCGGTATCCCAAAGTTCCCGTTCGCCAGACCCGTGCGAAACGCTTCGGAAGCCTCGACGGACGAGACAATTCGCCAGTCGGTTTCCTTGTTGATCTCGAACCAGATGAACCCAATGATGTCTTGCCTCTGATCGATGGCATCGAGTACGTGGGCTATCCATTCCGCCTTTTTGCCTCCATCCTCGGTCGCGCCGATTTCGGTGATGACAAGGGGAAGGTCGCTGAACTCTCTTATCTCTGCGATCGTCGGCCCAAACAGCTGATCGAAAGTGGGGACGTACGTGGCCGGGTTGACGCCATTGCCGAGGTAACCGACGATTCCGATCCAGTCCACGTAGTCGTCGCCTGGGTACAAGCCCGCCAGCGGGATGAGCGTCGGCTGTGTCGGGTTAGGGCTCCAGATCCAGATTACGTTGTCGGCGCCTGCGGCCTCGAACACGTCGTAGACGTAGCGCCAAGCTGCTACGTATTGGCCAGTGGCGTTGCCGTTGACCGATTCGGACCACGGGTACCAGTATCCGTTCATCTCGTGGGCAAACCTGATGCCCACAGGGCGTCCCCATTCGGCCAACTCTTCGGCCCATCCGTTGATGAGCTCATCGTGGTCTCCGGCCAAGATCGTCGACAGAGCGAAGTCAGGTTGTTCGCCTCGGCGACGGTCGAAGGTCGACTCAACTTCAAAGTTCCACGGCTCCCAGGCCAGAACCGGCAGGTGACCGGCGGCCGTTACTCGCTCGATGACTGCGATGTCTGGTGTGGCGTTGGCCCAACCTCGCGAGATCATCACGACATCTGGGTTGATATCAGCTGCGGCGCTGAAGTCGGCCACCTCGTCAGCGAGGCCGTTGTCGGTGGTCACGCCAACAAACGTGCGCCCCGAAACTGGAACCGTTGCTAGCCACGCGTATGGATCGTCGGGTTCAGTCGCAGGCGTGGTGGCCGGTAGCTGTGATTCGGTGTCGACGCGAGCCAACCCTTGCGCGGGCAGCGCGATGGGATCTGTCTCACTTTGTTCGGGAGTTTCGTCAACCGCCGTCATTGGAACGGCCGGACGAGGAACCAGCGTCGTCTCGACGTTGGCCGCCGCCTGGTCTTGAGACAGTAAGCCGCTTCGGCTACTCGCCGCGATCGAGACCGCGGCGAGGCACGCGACAAGTGCAAAGGCCACAACCGAGCGCGAAAGGTCCCCATAGAACATCAGCCTCCGATCGGCACTTCGGCCGCGATCTCAAGCCTCCAGAACCTCTTCACCGAATGGTGCCGGTACTACTCAGTATCGCCATTGCTGCGTCCGATCGAATAACTATGTCCTCGTCGATGAACGCGCCTTCAGGGCTAACCGGCCTTGAGAACGGAGCGCCCATCGACGAGTGGTCAGCTTCGATGACTACCTTCGTGCGCTCGTTGGCGATTCTCTGCGTAGGCGTGAGCTTCGCCTATATAGGTTGGCGCCTTACTGCGACCTTGAACTGGTCGGCATGGTGGGTGTCGATCCCGTTTGTGGCGCTTGAGGCTCATCTTGCGGTGCGGCTGGCCATCACCATGGCCGAACTCTGGGACATCCACGCCGAGCCAGGTGTTGCTGCTGTCGACCATGCTCCAGGTCGAGTAGCGGTCTTTATTGCAACCTACGACGAAGGACCCGAGGTCCTTCTACCTACCATCGCAGCTGCGGTCGAGCTCGAGCCCACCCATGAGACATGGGTTCTCGATGACGGTGATCGGCCCGAAGTGCGCGACATGGCCGAAGCTCTAGGGGCTCGTTATGTGACCAGAACCGACAACTCCCATGCCAAAGCCGGCAACCTCAACCATGCGCTCGGTTTGACTGATGCTGAGTTCGTGGCCGTGTTGGATGCGGACCATGTACCAGAGCCGAACTTCCTTCGTCACACGCTCGGGTACTTCGTCAACCCGAAGATCGCGCTGGTCCAGACGCCCCAGGAGTTCTACAACGGCAACTCGTTCGTCCACACCGGATCTGGTGGGTTCCACGATGAACAGTTCTTCCATCGGATCATCATGCCGGGCAAGAATCGTCACAATGCCGCCTTCTGGTGTGGAACGAACGCGGTACTGCGCACGAGCGCCCTCCGCTGGATTGGCGGCGTTTCCACGGCAACCATCACCGAGGACATGCACACGACGGTTCGTTTGCACCGGACCGGCTGGGAGACCGTTCACCACAACGAGGTATTGGCTCGCGGGCTGGCACCCCGAAGCTACGCCGAGTTCGAGACGCAGCGCTGGCGGTGGGGCGCCGGAGCGATGCAGTCAATTGTCGCGGAGAACCCCTTGTTCTCCAGAGGCCTGAGTCGCGGTCAACGGCTCATGTACTTGGCATCGGCCCTCAGCTGGTTCGACAGCTGGCGTACGTTTGGCCTCCACCTGTTGCCGGCTCTTGTGTTGCTCACAGGAGTTTCGCCAGTGAACGCTCCGATGTGGCAGCTGATTCCGGCCGTGATTGCCGTGCACTTGTTTAGCTCGGTTGCGACCAAGCTCATGAGTCGCGGCCGCATGAGGCTGTCGACGAACATGGTGTTCGAGCTGCTCAAGATGCCACCGAATCTGTCGTCGTCGATGGTCTTCTTCCGACCGCGGGCCTTGTCGTTCTCGGTCACACCTAAGGGCCGGTCATCGTCGGGTCGGTCGCGTTCGGCTGTTCCTCGAATTCTGACCCTGTTGCTGGTGCTCGATCTCACGACTTGGCTAGCTGTGACGATGCAGCTCGCGGGTCTTGTACCACTCCGCGTCGAACGAGTTTCGTTGGCACTGCTCGGCATCTCGTGGTTGTTGGTCAACACGATGTTTCTGGTAGTCGCCATAGACCGCATCCGTCGCAATCGGTATGGCGGCGAAAGGCGAGGTGGTCTCCGAATCGAACACCAGGCACCGGCTGCGATGGGCGGGTTCCGCGCTCGAACCGTCGACATATCACTCAACGGCGCCTCGGTACTGGTTCGAGGTGATGGCTTCGAGGTAGGGCAGGAAGTTCTGCTTCAGATAAAGGTCCACGGTCAGATCGCACGACTGCAATCAACCGTGCGACGGACCGACGAGACTCGAGTTCACGGGGTTAACAAGGTTGGAGTGGAGTTCGCCGATGGACAGTGGCCAGAAGTGGCCGTCCTAGCGCAAGGCCTGTTCCGAGAAGGCGTAACCGCGGCGCTGGTCAACGCATGATCGGCCTACTGGCTGAGCCCCTTGGTCCGGCGTATCGATGGGTTTGTTCGCGCCCAGAAGTTCAGGGCCGCATCGCTCCATGGCTGAGCGCGGACGACGTCGACGACTTCAGCCCGAGTGGCCGAGGACTCGGCCCGATATCTGCTCTCGATCGTCTCGACCGCAAGGGTGGGCTGACGGGCGCAACGGTTCTGGTGGTTGGGGTTGGGCGAGGCCCCGAAGTTGGGCGCTATTGGCTCGACCGCGGCGTCGGTCATGTCATCGGTATTGACCTATCGGCTTACCCAGATGATTGGCGTGAACTTCGCTCGGCTGGCTCGGTCCGCAATGTTGGTGTGGAGTTTGGGCTGATGGATGGGGCCCACCTGGCCTTGCAGGACAGCAGTGTCGACGTCGTTTTCAGCCAGTCGGTGCTCGAACACATGCTCGACCTCGATGGGTTCCTGGCCGAAGCAGCGCGGGTGTTGAAACCAGGTGGGCGTTTCGCGGCCTACTTCGGGCCTTTGTGGTCGACCTATGGGGGTCCACATGTTGGGGCTCTTGGCTACGACCATCTCCTCCTCGACGACCAGACTTACCTAGAGGCCGCGCGCGACGTCGGGAACGGGTGGGAGCATTGGCTCGAAGCAGGGCTGTTCAACAAGCTGTTGTTCGACGAGTATCTGGACGCTTTCGAGCATCATTTCAGCATCGACCGGCTTGGTGTCGTGGCCAGCCGCGAGGGCGAAGCGTTCCGTCACAACGATCCTCACACTTGGTCAAGGTTGCTTCGCAACCACAAC
>JAADHX010000302.1 GCA_013151655.1 Actinomycetota bacterium | reverse complement strand
CAACTCGAGACGAAGTTGCGGTCATCGGAGGAAACTCGCAGGGGCCCCCACGCGTAGCCGCCGTCTTCGGTGTTGTTGCCACCAGGCAACAAACCAAGGTGCAAGCTCGTGTAGCCGTAAGCAAGACCGAACACCAAAAACGGCATAGCCAAAACCGCGTATCCATGAGCAATTTTACCCTGAGGGTGATGCGCCCAGGCCCGCTCAACTTCCTTGCCGATCGCTCGGCCAACCAGCCAGACCCCACAAGCAGCCAGCAGGTACAGAGCGAGATACCAGAAACCTAAGAAACGGGCGTTCCAAAGGCGGTCTTGGGGCCAGTGAACAAACGCCATTGCGCTTACGAAAGCCATAACGGTGAAGGTCATGGCCATGCGATTCCATAAGACCACTCCAGCAACGGCACCGACAGCGGCTAGCACCAGGAGCCATGTTGTCGCAATGTGCGTGCCGCCACTCAGCTGCTCGGGCGAGAACAGGTTCTGGCGCACCTCGGTGAGTTTCTCCCAACCCATGTCGTTCAGGTAGTCGCGGCGGGCCAGGAACGGGAATAGCCAAAAGCCAGAGAGGAGGATTCCGGCAACGCCAGCGGTCAGCGCAAACCAGGAGCGCTTCAGGTCGATCACCAACAGCAGCACCACCACGATCGCGATCGCAACAAGTCGGGGCACCGCCGACTGGGTGGTGTTGAACGTGGCGACCACGGATGCAATCGCGGCCGCAGACAGAAGCGCGGTCTGACCGACGCCAACCAGACGCGGCAAACGATGGTAGGAGCGCACCGCCACGATTACGACGGCGGCGGCGACTGCGAACGCCAGTGGAATGAGATGGGAGGTGGCTGTTGCGGCCAAGAAGACCGCGGCCCAAACGCGGTGCGTGCCTTCGTCGATTCCGCGTATGAAGAAACCGAGGAACAGCAGCGCAAACGACAGGCTCAACGAGAATGCGAACTCGCCAGCCAGTGTCGACGCAATATTGCCGCCGTAGATCGTGAAGTTGAACTCGAACACGTACAGCAGGCCGGCCACCGACATCAATGCCGGAGCTGGATACGGCAGTCTGGCCATTCGTCCAAGCACGTACGACGAAATCGGGATGGTCACGACCCCAGCGACCGCGACGAGTTTGAAGGCGATTCCGTACGGCAGTATTACGTCGACGATCACGATCAGCAGGTACGGAAGAATCATGTAGAAGTGCAGGGCCGGGAAGCCGCCGTACCAGTCCATGGTCCAGCCCCGGATAGATCCGTTGCTAAGCAGATTGTCGCGTAGGTAGGCCGGGCCCCATACGTGGGCGCCCATGTCGCCACCGGCGGGCGTGGTGTCCAATCTCGAGCGGGTGTAAACGCCAGAAAACCAGACCAGCCGCAAGCGTCACGACGACGAACGTGACCCAAGACGTCAGCGGCGCAGAACGGATTCGCTCGACGCGACGTTCCAGGCGGCTGCTACTTGCGGCGTCACGTAACTCCGCGGCGGGATCGGCAGAGACCGCATCAGTTTGAAGATCTATTGGCACACCGTTGTTGTCGTCAGATAGCAGATCCATGAGAGGACTATGATCGCATCCAAATCAGCCAAACACGGCGCGCGTTGACCAACTTCATCGCGACCTCATCAACGCTGGACGTTGTCGCACTCCAACAAGGCGGCCCGCTCCAGGGTTAACGACGTGCTGTGGTCGCGATCTGGGCGAGGGCTCCGGCCTTGTCGGTCCACGCCCATCGACGGCCCATTCGCGCCGGTCACACGACGAACAGCACACCATTGTGACTGGTGCAGTGGGCGTAGCCATGTGGATTGCCACCATTGGACGAGAGCACATCGAGCAGTTCTTGGTGTCGGACGACATAAGCCGCACACCTGTCTGGTCACCAGGAGTGGGCAACCCTACACAACGACCACTCTTTGTGGCGATATAGACAGAATCGGCACTCTATGTGGCATTATTAGGATGAATATCGCCGAAAGCCACTTAATGTGAGATATCAGCCAAGCGCCAGGTACAGGCCGATGCTGTTGAAGCCGGCGTGCATCGCGATTGCGCCGCTTATACGACTAGTTCGATGGACCTGCCATCCAAGCAACAAACCGAACGCCAATAGCCCAGGCGCCTGAAGAAGTTGAAAATGCGAACCCGAGAACAGGATCGCAGTAACTCCGATGGCTCTCCAGCCGGGGCCAGTCTGCTCAAGTGAGCCCTGGACCAACCCGCGATAGAACAACTCTTCAGATATCGGAGCCCCAACGACGGCGATTAGGACCAGCAGCATCACACTGCCGCCCGAGAATTGGGCGGCTAGCTCTTCGGCTGCATCAAGCTCAATGTCGAACAACCAGACAAAGGGCGCATAAGCCACAATGATCACGATCTGGGCCACGACACCGAGACCAAACGCGACGGCGGTCTCGCCGTACTTGATGTTACCCAACCGCAGGGCCCGCAACGGATCCCTGTCAATCGAGGCCACCAGATACGCCCCACCAAATAGGCCGAGCTGTAGCGGCAGGGTCACCGCAAAAACCTCTGGACCGGTTAGGTCGCTGAAAGTCTGACCACTCTCGATCACGACGGCTGCCGCAACGCCGGACAGCACAACCACAGAGGTGGTCCAGACCAACAGCGCCAGCGGCAGCGTCCGCCCTGGACGAAGCGGAAGATCAGCGGATTCGGCAGGCAACTCTTCCACGAAGTTATCCCTGACCCGCGTGCGCAGATCTAGTGCTCGCTGGGGTAGTGCTCACTGTGGATGGTTACGCAGTCACATCGGCATGAACAGCGGTCTCGGCACGCTGATCGTCGAGTGACCAGCCAAGCGGCGGAGAAAACCGATCGGCGTGGATCGAACAAAGCTCGAGGATGTTTGGGTTGGCCACTGGCCGCAGCGTCCCAAGAACAACGTGACGGTCTGAATACTCGAACAACAACACGGATTCGGCATCTCGCGAACACATCGGGCGAGAGCAGCTTCGGTGGGGTTCGACGAATGTCATAGCAGTTACGGTACCCGGCCTGAACGCAAGGATCAGCACCCAGCCCCGTACCATGTTCGCATGGCAGGAGAATCTCAGAACCCTGGTGATCCGAACGACTCCACTAAGCGCGGTCGCGAAGGCGGGTTCCCGCGCTGGTCCTTGTGGATCCTGGTCGCACTCGTCGGGGCCACGTTCATTGTTCCGCCACTCCTCGACTCAGACGACTCAGAAGACGTCACGTACACGCAGTATCTGCAAGAGGTCGATGACGGTCGCGTCGACTCGGTGATCATCAACAACAACAACGGCAAGATTACCGCCACCCTCCAGGGCGAAGAAGAACAAAAGATCACGGCCACGGGGCCCATCGAACAGCCTCCCAGCCACATCGAGCTACTCGAAGATCGCAACGTAGTTGTCGAGTTCCGACTACCAACTTCATACTGCAAATGCTGCCGTTGTTGTTGCCCGTTGGTCTGCTCATCGGGTTCTTCGTTTGGATGCAACGCCGCGCCCAAGGCCAAATGGGCGGCATTATGTCCATTGGCCGCAGCAAGGCCAAGACGTACACCACCGAGCGACCCGCGACCACGTTCGACGACATCGCCGGATACGAGGGCGTCAAACAAGAGATCAGCGAGATCGTCGACTTTCTGAAGAATCCCGAGCGCTACGCTGATATCGGCGCTCGAATTCCTAAGGGAGTTCTGCTCGTGGGTCCTCCAGGCACCGGTAAGACACTTATTGCGAGGGCAGTAGCGGGAGAGGCCGGCGTCCCGTTCTTGTCGGTAACCGGTTCGGACTTCATGGAGATGTTCGTCGGCGTTGGAGCCAGCCGAGTGCGCGACCTATTCGAAAGCGCGCGCAAGCTCGGCAAAGCCATCATCTTCATCGACGAGATCGACTCAATCGGGCGCAAACGTGGTGCCGGGATGGGTGGCGGACACGACGAACGCGAACAAACACTTAACCAGATGTTGGCCGAAATGGACGGTTTCGAGGCCACAGAAGGCATCGTCATGTTGGCCGCGACCAACCGACCAGACGTCCTCGACCCGGCGCTGCTTCGCCCGGGCCGTTTCGACCGCCAAGTTGTCGTGCCGCTTCCAGAACGCGAAGAACGTCTTGCGATACTGAAGGTTCACGCTGCCGATAAACGAATGGGCGCCGATCTCGACCTCAACACCATGGCTAAGGGTACGCCTGGCATGTCGGGCGCAGACCTCGCCAACCTGGTGAACGAAGCTGCACTTCACGCGGTCAGACGCAGTGCCCAAGAGATCGAAGCCATCGATTTCGAAAACGCACGCGACCGGGTCCTAATGGGTCAACGACGCGAGTCGGTAGCCATGAGCGACCACGAAAAAGAACTCACCGCATACCACGAAGCGGGGCACGCACTGCTCGCCACAGTGCTTCAAGAAGCCGACCCGGT
>JAADHX010000362.1 GCA_013151655.1 Actinomycetota bacterium | reverse complement strand
TCGACCCAGAACAAGTAGCCCTTTCGTCAGGTGTCGTTCGTCACATAGGATGGTGATCGACTCCTGGGGGGGAATCATCCGTTGGGGCCGAACCGATGTGTTCGGCTCCGACGTGTTTTTGCAGCCGGTCCGGAATCGTAAGCCGAATGGCAACCTCGTTAGCCAGCAGCCGACCGTCGAGTGTCAGCTTGGCTATCCCCTCGCTGTTCACGTCGACGAGGTGTCTGACCTCGTCGGCGATTGCATCGACAGACACGCCGTGGGAGAGCCGGACCTGTAGCTGAAGAAGTTCGAGCGCTCGAGCATCAGGTTCCAATCGTTCCGAGCCGGCCTCGACAGAGGTACCACTTTCCATCGCCGAGATGTAGCGCTCGGGAGTGTGAACATTCCAGAACCGACGGCCGTCCTGATGCGAATGGGCCGCGCAACCAATACCAAGGTAGTTACCGCCCGTCCAGTACAAGAGGTTGTGCCGACACTCCTGACCGACTGTCGACCAGTTGGAGATTTCGTAGTTAGTCAGACCCGCGCCAACCAGGGCGGCTTCGGCCCGTAGATACTTCTCGGCCTGATCGTCGTCGTCGGGGTGCCTGGCCGGATCGTCGTACAGGGCGGTACCAGCTTCGATCGTTAGCGCGTAGGCACTCACATGATCAGGACTCAGCAGCAGCATGTCGGCCAGAGTCTGTTCCCAGTCCGATAACGACTCGCGATTGGCCCCATAGATGAGATCGACGTTGAGGCGATCGATTCCGGCAGCTCGAGCATCTCGAACGGCAGTCACAACGTTGTCTGGATCGTGGGTTCGTCCCAAGGCTTCGAGCACATGGGGTGTCATGGATTGGACGCCGAGGCTGATCCGATTTACGCCGTGGGCCACATAATGATCGAACCGGTCGCGATCCACGAAATCTGGGTTGCACTCGACGGTAACTTCGGCTCCGGCCACGATCGGCAACTCGTCGAGCACGGCGGTCAGTAAGTGAGGGTCGACCAGGCTGGGAGTGCCACCGCCCACAAACACTGACGTTACGGGCGGCATTGCGTCGTGGACCGCCGCCGCGGCCTGGTGCCGCATCGCCTCCATATAGGCGACCACGAGGTGGTCACGATCGGTCCACGTTGCGAACGCGCAGTAGTCGCACTTTCGAGCGCAGAAAGGAACGTGAATGTAAATCCCGAAATCAGCCACTAAGAAGGCCGATGCCCGGTTAAGCGCCGAGACGTAAACCTAGGTCGGCAAGGCGGCTCGATGCACTGTCGACGCTGGTATCGAGGATGCAGGCAATGGCGCGAAGGTCGTCGCGACGAATGGTAAGCATGCGTCCGTTGAAGTCCTGGCGCTGCATCTGGATCATCGATAGGTAACGCGTGAGCATGGCTGCGTCGGCGCCCTCCATCGATTCGAGCCTGGTGAGGTCGATGGTGACGTTGGCGTCGTCGCGATTGTCGACGCCTTCGAGATCGGCATCTTCGTCGGTGCGCGGCAGCAGCTGAGACACCGGGACGTTGTAAAACTTCGCCAGTCGATGCAGGCGCGGGACCGAAATGGCCCGCTCGCCACGTTCATAAGCGCCAAGCACTGACGCTTTGAACTCGTGCGTTGATTCGGCCTCGACGTCTTGAAGCGACATGCGCTTCTGACGACGAATGGCCCGTAGACGCTCACCAACGCGTTTGCCATACGCGACGTCGTCTTGGCTTCCTGCCGATGTGAGATCGATGTCCGGCATCGTTATTTCGTACCTACCCGCTCAACACGAACATTCATCGGTCTGGAGGTTCCAAACCGACCGTGCCCGTCTTTGGTTCGCAGTACCCTAGCTCACTCTGCGTGACGGTGCACCATGTCGGCGCGAATTGCCGTTAGAAGCACCCCGGTGACCACCGCAGCGGTTTCGGCTCTGAGCACGCCGACACCAAGGTCGACGGTTGCCCCAGCCGCAGCCAACTCGTCGTCGGTCCATCCGCCTTCGGGACCAATGAGCACCGTTGGGTGGTCGAGAGACGGATACCGGCCATCCCGCTGGGCCACAGCTACACCGGGCTCAGCCATGACATCGACCGCAGGTCGCGGCGGTTCGATGATCGGTAGAAACACCCGACGCGATTGGGTCGCCGCCGACCGCGCGACCGCGGTTAACTTGGCGTGAGCCTTGTGCCCACGGTCGCCAGTCCAGCGCACCACCGAGCGTGATGAAGACAGAAGCAGGATTCGGTCGACGCCGATCTCGGTGAGTTTCTGCACCGCCCAAGCCGTTCGGTCGCCTTTGACTGCAACGATGCCAACCGACACCAACACCTCGGCCTTGGCGACCGACACCAGATCGCCAACGACTTCTGGAGCCGCCGCGAAGCGCGCTGAGCACCACCAACCAGCACCGTCCGACAAAGTAATCGGGTCGCCGTCACGCAGACGCCTAACCCGACTCAGGTGATGGTGATCGTCGGCCGATAGTTCGGGCTGGGCGAGTGACTCGACAAACACATGCGGACCACCATTGCCATCAGGTACCGGCGCGCGGTTCACTTCAGCTAAACGCCGACTTGATCTTGGAGAAGAGACCAGAACCAGGCTCGGCGACGTCTTCGCCACGCATGTCGGCCAGCTGGCGAATAAGCACTTCTTGGTCGTCGGCGAGTTTGCGAGGTATATCCACTACCACTGTCAGAACAACGTCGCCGCGACCGCGACCCTGCAACCGTGGGACTCCAAGGTTGCGAAGCCTCATGACCTCGCCCGGTTGAGTTCCGGCCGATATCTGAAGCTCCTCGGTACTGTCGAGCGTTTCGTACTCGACTTCGACTCCCAACGTGGCTTGAGCAATCGAGATGTGAAGCTCATCGAAGAGGTCGTCGCCTTCACGAACGAACCGGGGGTGCGAAGCAACTCGCACGTGCACGTAGAGATCACCAACGCCACCACCTCGGGGCCCGGCTGCGCCTTGACCGCTGAGCCGCAACGTCGTGCCATGGTCGACTCCGGCGGGAACCCGAACGGTGTGTTCCATTTCTTCGGTGACCCGACCCTCGCCATGACAGACGGTGCACGGCGTAGCGACCTGAGTGCCTTCGCCCTGACACGTGGGGCACAACCCGGTAGTCATCATCTGGCCGAGAATCGAATTGCGGACCTGTCGCACCTGGCCCGCACCCCCACAGGTGCGACACGTGGTTGGCTCCGAGCCATCTGCCGAACCAGTCGAAGCGCAGTGTTCACAACCGACCGCTGTGCGGATCGACAGCTCGGTCTCAGTGCCAAACACAGCGTCGACGAACGAGATGTTCGCGACCACTTCTTGGTCGGCACCGCGTGGTGGGCCCGCTGGACCTCGAGTGCGTCCGCCGCCGAAGGGGCTCTGACCGCCAAAGAACGAGTCGAAGATGTCGTTGACGCTGCCAAAACCCCCGAACGGATCGTAGCTGGCACCGCCGAGGCCTTCCTCGCCGTAGCGATCGTAGGTAGCGCGCTTTTCGTCGTCGGACAGCGTGGCGTATGCCTTAGAGACCTCTTTGAACTTTGCTTCGGCGTCGGGATCGTCTGGGTTGGCGTCGGGGTGCAGTTGGCGTGCCAACTTGCGATATGACTTCTTGATCTCTTCGGCACTCGCGCCGCGATCGACGTCAAGCAGCCCGTAGTAGTCAGCGCCCACTAGTTGCAGCTCCACTTCTTGTCCAGAACATGACCCACCATTGTGGCAGCCTTCAGCCGAAACCGGCGCTCTGCACGCTCCGAATCTGGCCGGCGTCGAACCAGACAGGCCTACTCGTCGCCAGTGTTGGCGTTGATCGACGCTCCCAGGCGCCTAGACACAACCTGCACGGCCGCAAGTGCCCTCGGGTAGTCCATCCGGGTTGGGCCAAGAACGCCAACAGAACCAGCTTGTTCGCCATCCACTACCAACGGCGCCAACACTACCGAGCAGTCGACGAGTGGTAGTCCGGTCTCTGAACCAATAGCAACCGAAAGACCCTTGTTGAGCAGGTCGCCAACCATCGTGACGACCATCAACTGGTGTTCGAGAATGGTGAGAACGTCACGCACCGTGTCGACCGCATCGAACTGAGCAGCCATGTTCGACGTACTGCCAACAAACACAGGCACCGCGTCAGGCTGACCCACAATCGATCCGATGACAGTCGAGACCACAAAATCGACGCTGTCATGGCCCGATGTTTGAATGTTGGGCAGCGGCGTGGTTCCGTGGCCGATCAGATGCCTGTTGAGATGCTCGTTAACACGAGCAATGAGGTCGTCGCTGGGGTCGCCCTCGAGTGCGACGTCATACCGCTCGACGGTGCCGCTCGAAAGTACGAGCACAAGAAGAGCCCTATCGCCACCAAGTAACACGAGCTGTGCCGACCGAATCGTGGCCGGGTCGTGCGAGGGGCCGACCACAACTCCGGTGTACGCGGTGAGCGTCGATAACAGCTCGGAGGTGTCTCGAAGGCGATCTTCGATGGCGCCTTGGGCCGCACTGAAGAAGTCTCGGACTTGTCTGGTTTCGGTCGGCCCAAGAACACCAGGCCCTCCGAGTTGATCGACGAAGTAGCGGTACCCCTTCTCCGTGGGAACCCGACCAGCGCTGGTGTAAGGCTGGCTGAGGTAACCCAATTGTTCGAGGGCCGACATCTCGTTGCGGATCGTGGCCGTCGAAACCTCGATACTTCCGTCGCGTTTGAGAGTTCCAGACCCGACGGGTTCCGCGGTGTCGATGTAGTGCTCGACTATGGCGCTCAGCACCGCTGCCTTGCGGTCGTCGAGGCCATCGGTCACTGCCATAGCGACATCCTATCTCGCACCCATCCATCGGCTTGGATCGAGGCGACCGAGCAACCTATGGTCGGGGCATGGACGACAACTCAACCAAACGGCCGCTCGACCTCACCGGTCGAACTGTGCTTGTAACCGGCGGCAACGGCGGTATCGGACTCGGCATGGCACACGCGTGTGCACAGCACGGTGCCCGAATCGTTCTATGGGGTCGGAACTCGACAAAGAACTCCACTGCCCTTGCCTCGTTGAGTGAAGCTGGGATCGATGCGCTGGCACTCGTGTGCGATGTGGCCGACGAGTCGGCCGTAGAAGCCGCGTTCGCAGAGTCGGTCGAGTGGGCCGGACGCATCGACACCGTGTTTGCCAACGCTGGAGTTGGCGGGCCAGGGGTCCCGTTTACCGAGATGACACTCGATCAGTGGCGTCAGGTTATGGCGGTCAACCTCGATGGTGTATTTATCACCTTCCGGGCCGCTGCACGGCACATGATCGAGCATGGCGGTGGTGCACTCGTCGCCATCTCATCGACCTCGGCCATTCACGGCGCGGCCGGAAACGAGGCCTATGGGTCATCAAAAACGGCACTTCTCGGGTTAACTCGAGCGTTGGCTGTGGCCATGGCGCGCCACAACATTCGAGTCAATGCCCTGCTGCCAGGCTGGGTCCGAACCGAAATGACCGACGCCGGGTACACGTATGAGAAGTTCCGCGACAACACTACGAAACGCACACCATTGCGCCGCTGGGCCGAACCGGCCGACATGGGCCCAGCCGCAGTGTTCCTCGCCGACCCCGACGCGATGTATCACACCGGCCAACATGTAACCGTCGATGGTGGGTACACGATTTTCTAGCGGGAGTCGCCTGCGTCATGGGCTGCGAGCCAACGTTCAGACGCCCTGGACCGTCACACCGCGCTCGTCGAGCAGCCTGAGAAAGGCCACCACTTGGCTCTTTCCACGCGATGGAACGCGTTTGAAGTCATGGTTGAGATCGACCGCCGTGGCCGTAACCGGCGCATCGTCGCCAACCTGAGCGATTAGGCGGCGTTTGTGCAGCGAGACCGTTAGTTGGTGATCGAGTTCGAACGTATGAACCGAGAACAGATTTCTAATCTCAAGACAATCATCGTCGAGTCGCACCTTGACGCGGTCCTGCACCCACCAACAGCCAGCAACGACGGCCAAGAACACAACCAATGGGACTATCAGCGCCTGCAGAGACATCAACACCGCCAACAAGACAGAAAGGCCCATCGTCACCCGCATCGACGCAAACAGAGGGCTGACTTGCAGCACATGGTCGGCGCCACGGTCGCGCCACAGGCCGAACAACCCCACGTGTTAGTTGATGCCCTTCGCGTGGCCTTCCCAGTAGGGCGCACGAAGATCCTTCTTCAGCACCTTCATGGCGCCCGATAGCGGCAACGGTTCATCTCTGAAGTCGACGGCCTTGGGCAGCTTGTAGCCAGCTATCGATTCGCGGGCGTGATCGATGAGGTCCTCGGCAGTTGCTTCGGCGCCCGGATTCAGGACCACGATCGCGTGGACCTGCTCACCCCACATCTCATGAGGAATACCAATAACTGCCACCTGGGCGACAGCTGGGTGAGTCGACACGGCGGCCTCGACCTCGGCCGAGTAGACGTTCTCGCCGCCGGTAACAATCATGTCTTTGACGCGATCAACCAAGAACAGGTAGCCCTGGTCGTCGAGGTAACCAGCATCGCCAGTGTGATACCAGCCTCCCTCGAACGCCTCAGCAGTAGCGTCTGGTTGGTTCCAGTACTCGATCATGAAGTTTCCGGCCCTGGCACACACCTCGCCAATCTCGCCCTGCGGCAGTGCGTTTCCATCTTCGTCCTGAATCGAGAGCTCGGCACCAAACACAGGTTGCCCAACTGACCGCAGCCGCGGATTGCCCGCCACGTGATCCTCTGGTAACAAAAACGTGATTACCGCCGAACCCTCCGTCATGCCATAACCCTGCGACAACTCGATGTGAGGCAGATCGACCAAGAGCTTGTCGAGAATGGCCGGTGGCATTGGCGACGCTCCGTAGGTAAGCACCTGCATCGTGGCCAGCTTCTCGGGCGAATAGTCGTCGTGGCTGATGACCATCCCGATCATGGTTGGAACCATGACGGTTTGGGTCACCGCTTCACTTTCACACAACGCCAGAACTCCACCCGGATCGAACAAAGGAATGAACACCGTCTTGGCGCCGGCGATACACATGCCCAAAATTCCCACCATCGACGCGGCATGGAACATCGGTGTCTGCATCAAGAACACAGCATCGTTGCGGAGCCCGCCAAGGGCCATCGCCGAGTGGTACACGTTCAACATTTCGGCTCGCTGATCGAGCAACACGCCCTTAGGCAAGCCGGTAGTTCCGCCCGTGTACATGAGCACTACAGGGCTGTCTTCTTCTGGCTCGGACGGTCGCGTGGGGCTGGCCGCGGCCAAGAGGTCTTCGTACTTGTCGGTATGAGCGACATCGCCCTCGCCGATAAGAACCACATGCTTAAGCGGATTATCGTCGGCCTGGCAGATAGCGGCGTCGATTAGCGGTGCGAAAAAGGCGTCTACGAAGATGACCTCACAGCCCGAATCTCGAACGATGTGGTCGAGTTCTTTGCCGGCTAGGCGCAAGTTGAGAGGGTTGATGACACCCGCGCCTAGGAACGCGGCGTGATACAGCTCCTCGTACTGATGGCCGTTGAGCGCCATGACGGCAAAACGGTCCTTCTGAGTGACACCAAGCTGGTTCGCCAACGCATCGCTCAAACGAAGGACCCGATCCGCGTGTTCGCGCATGGTGGCGCGATACGCCCCCGAAACCATCACCTCGCGGTCGCCGTACTTGTCTATTGCCGGATAGAAGAGACGGGAGTAGATGAGTTCCTTCATACCGAGATGTTACCTGCGTCACACGCCGCCTGCAGAAATCGAACCTGTGCCTGAAATCGCGGTCCTGAGCGCGGTTCTAGGCACAGGTTGCGATCGTTGCCCGAGGTTGCGTTACTCGGCGACTTGATCGGGGTCGAGTGCGATCACGCCTGGCTCGACCGATGCCGGTCCGGCGACGTCCTCGTCTGGTGCCCCGACTGGGGCCTCTAGATCGAGCGTGTCAAGCCAGGCGGCGGCGGTCAACTTGGCCTGGTCGGTCAACTGAGCGGCTTGACCAAAGTCGAGGGCGCCGACGTCAATAGGGCACGGAGGCGGAACCACTCGTAGGTCGACATGATCGCGGTAGCGCTCGACGTCGCGGGCCAAACGACGGTTGACCAGCAACGACACCGCGTGCAGCGCCATGGGGAGAGCGCCGGTTGGCATTTGTTCGGACCCGCAAGTAAACCCGTTCGGTATCACCCACACCCGATCGGCGCCAAGCCCGATGGCGTGCGACAACGGGGTGTTGTTTACGGTTCCGCCATCGACGTATGTGCGGCCCCCAACCGAAACCGGAGGCAAGATTCCCGGAATCGATGCCGACGCCAACACGATGTCGATTGTTGGTCCGGTCGAAAACAGATGGTCTCGACCCTCCAATACGTCGGCTGCGACAACGTGAAACGGAATCGCTGCGTCTTCGAGCCGCTGGTAATGAACATTGCTGCTCAAAACACGTCTCAGAGCAGCAGGGTTCACGAGATAGTTGGAACGGCCGCTGAAACCCTTAATCAGCTGGGTCCACGACGTGGGGAATACGCGCTTGCGGGTCAGCCCGCGCCAGACATCGGCAAGTCCGTCAAGGTTGTCATAACCACCTTCGCCCGCGATCCAGGAACCGTTGATGGCGCCGGCCGACGTTCCGACGATGAAGTCGGGTCGGATATCGCGCTCGTGCAACGACTGCATCATTCCCACCTGAACCGCGCCCAAGGCAGCACCACCTGACAGCACAAATGCAGTATTCACAGCTAGGCCTCTGCCAGAAGGTCGCTACCGCGTCGCAGAAACTCCAAGGCCACGGCCCGCTGATCGGGCGCGTTTACAAACGATGGAGACGTCGGCTCAAGAACGCGAGCAGCGAGGCCATCGCCAAGGATCTCTGATGCCTCAACCTGTGAGTTTCGCTTCGTCGTCATTCGAGGCTTCTACCTTCCTTGTGCCATCTAACCCAACCACACCCGACCAAGTTCCGCTAGCTAGACCAACGGGCTCGGCGGCGGGTTGTCGTCCTGCATGTAATCAGATAATCTGATTACATGCCCGATGTCACCGCTACTGAGGCCGCTCGGCGGTTCTCGGATCTTCTAGATTCCGTCGAACATGGCGGTCAACGGTTTACGATCGTTCGCCACGGGAAGGCGGTCGCCCACATCGAACCTACGTCGCGGGGTCGTGGCTCCGTCGCCAAGGACGTTCTTAGCCGAACCCGCCCGGACGCTGATTGGGCGAGCGATCTGGTTGCGATCCGAGAACTCGCGCCGACACAAGACCGTTCGTGACCCTTCTTCTACTCGACACAACGTTCCTGATCGATGCCGAACGCAGCGATGTCGAGGCCGACCGGATCATCGCTGATGAGGACGACGTTGCCATCGCCGCAATCTCGGTCGCTGAACTAAGAGTTGGAGTCGAGCTGGCGACGCCTGCGCGTCGCGAAGCTCGCGAGGCCTTCTTCAACTCCATCATCGAGACCATTCCAATACTCGACTACGACACCGAGGTCGCTCTCGACCACGCCGCGTTACTTGCTGCCATGCACTCCGCAGGGCGGCCTCGAGGGGCCCACGATCTAATCATCGCGGCCACGGCTCGCTGCACAAGTCGGACGATTATCAGCTCCGATGCCTCCGCGTTCGCTGATCTACCCGGCGTGTCGGTGCTGACCTAGCGACAAGTCAGCTTGGCTGCTACGGCCGCCACTCCCGCATCGCATAGACCCTCATCGCCCGAGGTTCCGGCGAGTCAAAGAGGATCTTGACCAACTTGCCCGACGATTCTCCTCTCAAAAGAACGACATCGATGTCGGCCACCTCTGACCTTGACCCGTCCTCGGCCAGCGACCACAGATGCCCGCGTTCAAGCCACAGATAGTCGTAACCGGAGTCGAAGCCGTTCTTCTCAATGGAGAGCATCACTCCGCCGTATCCGCCAGCAACACGTAGTCGGCCAGCGGCCTCGAACTCGATGCCACCGATACCGCGCCTGACGAAGGCCAGGAATCCGCCAGCTACGAGCACTCCGACGATAATCGCCACCGGTAGGGTCTCTCGAAATCCGCGGTTCGATATAGCGGCTCCCCATTGGGTTGCGAGGACCACCAGGATGACTAAGAGCCGCCAGCGGCGGGCCCGCACATGCCGATACTTCGGCGGATCGGGCGTTTCTTGAATTGTGAACCGCTCCGCCCACTCCTCACCGTTAGTCATATGAGGTCCCTCGTCCACGCAAACTCCGGCATTAGGCAGCGCTTTCGGAGGCGATTACCTACCGCCACGGTGCACAAACCGCACCGAAACCGAATTCGCACTGAAATCTGAGGACGGAACCGTCAATCGTCGAGTTTCAGGGCGGCCACAAAGGCTTCTTGGGGGACTTCGACCTGGCCGATCGACTTCATACGCTTCTTACCCTTCTTCTGACGGTCGAGCAGCTTACGTTTGCGGGAAATGTCGCCGCCGTAACACTTGGCCAGCACATCCTTGCGCTTTGCGCGGACCGTTTCGCGGGCAATGATGCGGCCACCGATTGCGGCCTGAATGGGCACATCGAACAGCTGCCGGGGAATGAGCTCCTGAAGTTTCTCGGCCATGCGCCGGCCATAGTCGTAGGCCTTGTCGTTGTGCACGATCATGCTGAAGGCATCGACAGGCTGGGAGTTCAACAGCACGTCGACCTTTACCAGCTTCGAAACCTGATACCCAGACGCCTCATAGTCGAGGCTGGCATACCCCTGCGTGCGGCTCTTGAGCTGATCGAAGAAGTCGGTCACGACCTCGGCTAGCGGGATGTCGTAAACCAAGTCGACGCGTTCGGGCGACAGGTACTCCATCTTGTGCAGCGAACCTCGGCGCTGCTGACAAAGCTCCATGATTGGGCCGGTGTATTCGGTTGGCGACAGAACGCTGATGCGAAGCATGGGTTCGGCGATCTCCTCGACATCACCCATGTCTGGGAGTTCGCTTGGGTTGTCGATCACGAGCTGCTCGCCGCCCTTGGTGGTGATGCGGTATTCGACCGACGGCGCGGTGGCGATGAGGTTGAGGTTGTACT
>JAADHX010000158.1 GCA_013151655.1 Actinomycetota bacterium | reverse complement strand
AGGCAGGTCAGACGTTAGGCCAGGCGAGACCATCGTGATCTCGCAGTAGTTCAGACCATCGGAGATACGACGTAGCGAAGGAAAAGGTAATGATCCTCGGTCAGAACATGGCGAAGCTCGAGGTCGGTTGGTATCTCGATGGGCGCGGCTCCCGTGGCGATGCGTCGAGCGCTTCCGCCCACCAACAGCGGAGCTACCGAGAGGCAGACCTCATCGACCAGGTTGTGCTCGAACATTTGCCCGTTGAGCCCAGGCCCGCCCTCACAGAGCACTACGCGGGCACCAATCCCAGCCAACTGCGCCATAGCTTCGCTCAAGTCGACCCTGGATCCCGACGTCACGACGAGGTCGGCCACGTCGGAGACCCTGTCGAGACGATCACCATCGGCTCCTTCAGACGTAATCACGATCGGCCGCTGATCAGCGTTGCCCGAGAACAGACGACTGTCCAGATCGAAGCTCAGCGAGTTAGACACCACCGCAAGTCTCGCCACCGGCCAGGCACCGTTCGTGAGCCTCCTCGTTCGGGTACTCACCGATGTCGACGTCGGTCCGTAATCCTCAGCAATAGCGGTACCAGAGCCAACCAAGATTATGTCAGGGATAGTTCGCAGCGTTCCGAAGACGTCTTTGTCTCCGGCGCTACCGAGTGGCCCAGATACGCCGTCCACCTCGATACCGCCATCGGCGCTCGAGATCATGTTGAGCATGATCCACGGTCGACCATCTTTGACGAGGCGTTCGGCCCTGTATGCGTCGTCGGTGTCGATCTCGATTGTTGGTGCTGGGAGTATCCGGTGCATAGCGTATTCGCCTCCAAAGTCGGAATTCGAGACGCTACCAACTCACAAGACACCTGTTATCACCCACAGTGTTTCTCCACAGGGCATGTGGAGAAACAGGACCGAGGTGCGTCTAACTCGCGGCAACCTCCAGCCTCCGAACTTGGTCCCGTTGGCCCGCGCTTATCGGCGCATCCGTGGAAGTGTGGACCTCCGTCAGTGCAAACTACGACTGACAATTGGTCCAATTTTGCTGTCCCCAGGCCTCGAGATCTGGTCACAAGCCGTGATGATTGATGCTTTGGACCAAGGTCATCCACATGTGACCTGTAGTTTTTCCACAGAACTTTTCTGTCTGTCCTCTAGGCGTCCACAGGCATCTGTTCGTAGATTCTTGAGCCGTGAGCAACGGCCGGGGACCGGCGGAATAGTCAAATGGGTCCACATGCGGGCTGCATCGGATTCCAATAGCGACGACCTTTCCGGTTGGCGCTGTTTGTTTCCACCTGTCAGACCCCGGCTGTCGCCACAGACCTACAAACAATCAAACATCTCAGGGTGCATCGTCACCGCCAGGAGTTTCTATGTCGATCGCCCCTGACCGCCACTCGTTGGGTCTACGGCGCCACTTCACCATCGAAGGCATCTCGTCATTCGACGAGGTCGAATGGGAACGCCGAGACGCCAGGCTTACTGATTGGCGCGATGGCTCGGTCAGCTTCGAACAGCTCGACGTTGAGTTTACAAAGACATGGTCGCTCAACGCCAGCACAATCGTGGCTCAGAAGTACTTCCGCGGGCCCAAGGATGATCCATCTCGCGAATCGAGCCTTCGCCAAGTCATCGACCGCGTTGTTGGCACCATTGTCGAGTGGGGTCGCCTTGATGACTACTTCGCCGACGACATCGAGGCCACAACATTTGCCGAGGAGTTGCGCTGGCTCCTCCTGCACCAACGCGTTGCGTTTAACTCGCCTGTGTGGTTCAACATTGGTGTCGAAGGTGTTCCGCAGCAGGCATCGGCGTGTTTCATCCTCAGCGTCGACGACACCATGGACGAGATCCTCAACTGGTACGTCGAAGAAGGAAAGATCTTCCAAGGTGGGTCAGGGTCTGGTGTCAACCTGTCTCGGATTCGGGCCTCGATGGAACTCATCAAGGGCGGTGGCGAGGCCTCGGGCCCTGTCAGCTTCATGAGGGGTGCCGATGCGTCGGCAGGCACCATCAAGTCCGGAGGCAAGACACGCCGGGCCGCCAAGATGGTCATTCTCGATGCGGACCACCCCGACATCGAGCAATTCGTCTGGTGCAAGGCGATCGAGGAGCGCAAAGCCAGAGTGCTACGCGATGCAGGGTTCGAGATGGACCTCGACGGCGCCGACAGTCACTCGACGCAGTATCAAAACGCCAACAACTCCGTTCGGCTAACCGACGAGTTCATGTTCGCTGTCGACAACGACGAACCATGGGATCTCACCGGCCGACTCGATGGCAAGGTGATCGAAACGGTCCGTGCTCGCGATCTGTTCAGGTCGATCGCCGAAGCGGCCTGGGAGTGTGCCGACCCTGGCCTCCAGTTCGACACCACGATCAATCGTTGGCACACAACGCCAACGGCAGGTCGTATCAACGCCAGCAACCCTTGCTCCGAATACCTGCACCTAGACAACTCGGCTTGCAACTTGGCCAGCCTCAACCTCATCACGTTTCTGAGGGACGATCTCAGCTTCGACATTGAGGGTTTCCAGCAAGCGATACGGCTCACGTTCACCGCCATGGACATTCTGGTTGGCCATGCCGACTACCCGACTGAGCAGATCGGCGAGACGTCGCGCAACTATCGCCAGCTAGGTCTCGGGTTCACAAACCTCGGTGCGTCGCTCATGGCCATGGGGATCCCCTACGACTCCGATCGCGGGCGATCCTTCGCCGCGGCCATCACTGCCCTCATGGGCGGCACTGCGTACGCGACATCGGCCGACCTTGCCGCCCGTCTCGAACCGTTCGCCGGGTTCGCCGCCGACGCCGATGCCACGGTCGCTGTTCTGACCGCGCACCGCGACGCCGTTGCCGATATCGACGAAGAAGCCGTCGATGTCGGCATGTTGACCGCCGCGCAACGGGCATGGGATAACGCCGTCGACGGGGCCGAGCGCGTCGGAGTCCGAAACGCTCAAGCGACCGTTCTGGCCCCTACCGGCACGATCTCGTTCATGATGGATTGTGACACGACCGGGATCGAGCCCGACCTTGGGCTCGTAAAGATCAAGAAGCTCGTCGGTGGCGGCACGATGTCGATTGTTAACCAGACCCTGACTCGGGCCCTCGAGCAACTCGGCTACGACAAGTCGGCAGTCGAGTCCATCGGTAGGCACGTGCTTAAGTCGGGTTCCATCGTCGACGCTCCCGGCCTCGACCCAGCCCACTTGCCGGTGTTTGCCTGCTCGATGGGCGATAACACCATCGACTACATGGGCCATGTTGCGATGATGGCTGCGGTTCAACCGTTCTTGTCGGGAGCCATCTCCAAGACCGTCAATCTGCCCGAATCTGCCACAGTCGACGAAATCGAAACTCTCCACCTTGAGGCCTGGAAGTTAGGGCTAAAGGCCGTTGCGGTGTATCGCGACAACTGCAAGGTCGGCCAACCGTTGTCTACCGGTGCTGCCGACCCAGCGGGTGACAGCGGCTCCATGAGCGTCGACTCGTATGTACCCGCGACATCGCCGCCTCCGCCCCAGCGCGAGAATCTGCCCCGAACCAGAAGTAGCAGAACGTTCTCGTTCCGCGTCGCTGATTGCCACGGCTTCATGACCGTCGGCCAATACGACGACGGCCGCCCAGGAGAGATCTTTCTAACAGTCGCCAAGCAGGGTTCGACTCTCGCTGGCATCATGGATGCATTCGCTATCTCGGTGAGCCACGGGCTCCAATACGGAGTTCCACTGCGGGCCTATGTCGAGGCCTACGCGAACGTCAGATTCGAACCGGCCGGAATCACCGACGACCCCGATCTCCGTATTGCCTCCTCGCTCGTTGACTATCTCTTCCGTCGGTTGGCCCTCGAGTACCTGACCATCGAGGAACGTCAGTCTCTCGGAATCTTGTCAACCGACGAACGAACCGAACCGACCCTGCCAGGGTTCGAAACGGTCGCCGTGCCGTCATCTACAGGAACCGACCTCAGTTCGACGCCAGCAGCGAGCGTCAACTCAGCCGCCGCGCTGTGCTTCACATGCGGCGATGTCATGAGTCGGGCGGGATCGTGTTACACGTGCCGCTCATGTGGTTCCACCAGCGGTTGCAGTTGACCACCGCACAATCAGGGACCCAGGGTGGCGGAATGACCTCGCAGAGGAGGGCATTGTACCACTCGATGTGGTTGCGTAAAGGCATGGTGCGTGTAGTGCCTCGACTTCGACTAGATTCGCCCCACGCGTGCGAGAAGAGATTTGTAATGAGGAGACCTCAATGCGAGGACTAATTCGGGCAGTTGCCGCCTTGGCGATTCTGACTGCTTCGGTAGCGGTGGATTCGGTGGTTAGCGGAACACCCGCATCAGCCGACGGCTCGATCACTATCTATCGAACCCAAGCGGGATGCGAGACCGTTATCGACTACGGCGTCGGCTTGCAAGGGGCCGGCTCTGGAACCATCGAGGTACCTGATGGGCCTGGGCCCGTCGTGGCCGCGTTCGCCGTGTGGGCGGGCCAAGACGATACGACACCGAACGACATTGCCCCAGGGGGCGATCGTGCCGACAGCACCCTGACCATTAACGCCGTCGAAGTCGTCGGCATTCAGCCAGACGGCGAAGCTGGTGTGGCTCCCTCTGGCCTTCCCGACACTTGGTATGCCTGGTACGCCGACGTTGGTCCCGGCGGTTATGACTTGGTCAACGGCACAGGTGCGGGCACCCTCGATGTGTCGAGCTACGACAGCGATGTCGGGCGCTACAATAATGGCCTAAGCCTGGTTGTTGTCTACTCGGTCGAACCCTGCGCGGTGCCATCGCTGGTCGAGGTGCGCGCTGGTGTCGACTACTACTGGCAAGGGCTCCCCGACGGTCAGGGCGTCACGCTTCCAATCGTCTACAACGTCGCGCCAATCGCCACCGACCGCACCGCACGGTTCTTCATCAATCATGCGGGAACCGATTCCCTGCAAACCGAGTGCCGCGGCGATGCCATCTGGATCCTCGCTGGCAGCGGCACACCACCTGACAACATCGTGACCATCGACCCTGACACCGGCGCGGGCATCGGTGCCAATGGCGGTGTCGAAGCAATCGATGACCCCTTCGGATCCGACGCACTTCCGTGCGTCCTCGAAGCTAACCCAGCCCCCGATGTTCCCTACGAGGATGGGCATCCCTACCCCGGTGGAGCCGCCGACGCACCGTACCGAGTAACGAGCGTCGAGCGAGACTTCCAGCCAGAGTGGACATCGCTACGTTTCGATGTGATTGTGCCCGCAGGGGCATCTTGGGTCATGTTCCAACTCGAGTCTGAGGCCGATCAACTCGGCGAGTCCGGTGCGTCGGTCGGCGGTGGACCGTTCGTCCTGAGCCCTCCTGCTTCGGTTGTTCTCGATCTCGAAATCGACGTCGAGTTGGCCAAATCGGTGTCTCTCGACCCAGCCGGACCTTTCACCGACGAGGTAGTTGGCACGGTCGGCGGAACGGTGTTCTGGGAGATCACGGTCGAAGCCAAAGCCGAGAGCCCCGATGGCGTAGTGCTCGGGTCTGCCTCAGGCGTCACAGTCACCGACGTTGCACCCGTTGGCGTCACCTTGGTTAGCGCGACTGGCGACGGTAGCGTCGACATCGCAACGGGCATCTGGACCATCGGCGACCTCGCGGCTGGCTCATCGGCCACCGTGGTGCTTGAGTCGACCATCGACACCGTTGGCCGTCACGTGAATCTTGCCGACGTAGCGAGCCACGTCGAAGACGACATCGATTCTACCCCTGGCAACGGCCAAGCCGAAGAAGACGACGACGACTCAGCGGCCGTCTCGGCCTCGCTGATCGATGTCGAACTCACCAAGACCGTAGATGGCGAGGCTGGGCCAGTCGATCGAAAACGAGGCGACACAATCACATACTCGGTGGCCGTGGAAGCCAAAGCCGCGACCGATGATGGCGTCACCCTGTCCGATGTAACCGGACTGACCATCAACGACGTGCTGCCGAGTGCCGTGACGTTCGTCTCGGCTACCGGCGACGGCACCTACGATGCGTCAACGGGCGTGTGGACCGTAGGAGACCTCGCTGCGGGCTCGTCGGTCACGATCGACATGGTTGTCACGATCAACGACGATGCACCACTTGAGTTCGTGAACCTGGCCGAAGTTGTTACTCACGATCAGATTGACATCGATTCGACACCGGGTAATGGTCCGCAGGACCCGACCGAAGACGACGATGCCGAGGTAACCGTCAAGGTTCCAACGGTCAGATCCGAAACCGGAACACCAACCACCACAACGCCAACCACCACAACAACAACTCCACCCGTTGATGGCGAAGATCCTCCCGTTGGCGGCGAAGAACTGCCGGCGACCGGAGCCGACTCCGACTACCTCGGCTGGTTGGGTCTGCTCGTGTTGATTCTGGGTGTCGACCTGGTGCTGATGGCCACCTCGCTCGATCGCCTTGTGCCTCGTCGACGGCGGCTGGGCTGACGCCTAAACGACGGCGGTGCCTGGGCGTGAACCGACCCGAATGACGATGATGTAGTTTGGCCACGACCTCAGGAGGGTTCGTGGCCAAACTGCGCTTCTATTACGGAACAATGGGTGCTGGCAAGAGCACCATGGCTCTTCAGATCCATCACAACCTCGTCAAGCACTCACAAGGTCTACTCATCACCCAACACGACCGAGAAGGCCGCGCGGTCAGCTCGGCCCTCGGCGTGTCGGCTGCGGCAGAAGTCATCGGGCCCCATGACGATCTCTTTACGCTGGCCTCAACCGAGATTTCGTCTCGCGGCGAGGTCGACTTCATGGTCTGTGACGAGGCCCAGTTCTACTTGTCATCCCAGATCGATCAGCTGGTGCGGGTCGTCGACGATCTAGACATCGATGTGTTCGCGTTCGGCCTGTTGACCGACTTCATGGGTCATCTTTTCCCCGCAACCGCTCGATTGCTCGAGATGGCCGATGAACGCAACGAGATTCAAGTCGAGTCGCGTTGTTGGTGTGGCGAACTTGCTACCCACAACGCACGCCTCGTCGACGGCGTTCAGGTGTATCACGGCGACGTGGTTGTGGTCGACGACGGTAGCGATACTGCGGTCAGCTACGAACTCCGATGTCGGCGTCACTGGATTGATGGCGAAGGTAAGCCTGCAAAGGAAACGCTGCGCAGCGTCGGTTGAGCTACCGCCGGGGCTGCGGCGCGGGGCAGCAGTTGACCGCACACGAGCCCTGGCGCGGTTCAAACGGACCCAGACTTAGCGGCTCGACCCCTTCGAGCAATTGCTCCTCGATGAGCTCGCGGATCATTGTCACGAATCGAGGATGAGTGCCAGCTGTGGCTGCTCTTATCAACGTAAGCCCGCACGACTCGGCGACCTCACGCGCGCCAATGTCGAGGTCGTACACGACTTCCTGGTGATCAGACAGAAAACCCAACGGAACGAGCGCTACGGCGGCCGCAGAGCCTTCGATTGCTAGCGTTCGCAGATGACCGCGAACGTCGGGTTCAAGCCACGGCACGTGCGGGGGACCGCTGCGACTCTGAAAGACCAAGTCGAATGGCACATCAGCTCGATCGATTCTGGCCATGATCAGCCGCGCCGCATCGTGAAGTTGATCGACGTAGTCGCTTGTGGCTGCCATTGATGTGGGAATGCTGTGCGCGCTAAAAACGACACGAAGATCGACCACCGACGACGAATCGAAGGCGCCGATTGCCTCGTCAACGCGCTGCACCATTGTTTCGACGAACCCTGGATGGTTCCAGAATGGCCTGAGCTTGTGCAGGGCCAAAGGTGCCGATGCAGATGCCGCCGCCGCGACGAGATCGTCGCGATACTGACGACATCCCGAATAGCTGCTGAACGCTGACGTTACAAACACCAACGCGTTGCGTACGCCGTCATCGACCATCTGTTGTGCGGTGTCGGCAACCAGCGGGTGCCAGTTCCGGTTGCCGAAGTAGATTTTTAGGTTGATGTCGTTGGCCGCGAGTTCGACCTCGAGAGCCGCGATGAGCGAACGGTTCTGGTCGTTGATGGGGCTCTTGCCGCCCAAGCTGTCGTATTGCGTGGCTACCTCGGCCAAGCGCTCGGCTGGGACGTTGCGACCCCGCGTTACGTTCTCGAGAAACGCGATGAGATCTTCGGGCCTTTCTGGGCCGCCAAAGGACATCAACAAGATGGCGTCGTATGTTCGGGCGCTCGCTTCGGTGGCCTTCACAGGCTGCACCGTATCGGTCGGGAGCTTCTTGGGCACTTTCGTAGCGTGTGCGCTGCCCAATGGGTCACTACTCACAGGTACGCTTCGAGTTGTGAGTAGGGGTGACGTGTTCGACAACGACGACAGCGAGCTGCACGTTGCCGAACTAGCCGCAACCCGAGGGCCGGCATTTGAGCTCTGGCGCGTTCCCGATCACTCCAGAACGTTGGTGCTCGCCGATTTCGATTTGGCCGACATTCGCCACATCGTCGACGCCGATGGTGCCGTCGTGGTTCACCAGAACGATCGTAGACGCGCCACCGCGGTGGTTGAGCTTCATGCTGGCCCCGATCTGGAGATGATCGATACCCGCGAAGTCGACGACGGTGAGGCCAACACGGTCAGAGTCGAACTCGAGACTGTTTACACCGCCGGCGACCTGCCAACGGCGGGGCTCATCAAAGCACGCCTCGCCGCTGCCGGAATCGACTCCGTCCTCCGGTACGACCCCACGCTTGGAGTTGCCGCGCACCTGGCGCCAGACAGGACGGTGCGGGTGCAGGTTCCAATAGAAGACATCGAGCGAGCTCGAATCGAGCTCGATGGCGACGACCTCGACACCGGATCAGCCGAGTTCCAGTCCAGGGCGTGGTCGACTCCTTGGCGCCGCATTGGTGCCGGATCTCTGCTCGTGTTCTTGGTGTGCCTGATAGCGCCCTTCGTGCTGGTCATTGCGTACCTGATCCTCACTCGGATCATTGCATGAGCGGCGACGGCGACGGCGACCGAGAAAACGAGCCAGACTCTGTGTCGAGCGAATCGAGCCGCGACGAGTCACCGGGCGATGAGGTCGCAGATACCGAGCAAGCTTTAGACGAAGAAGCCGAGGCACTCGAGGTCGCGACGCGTCAACCTCCGATCGCTCCGCTGCTGATGGAGCTCGGCATCGAGGTCGACGCTCTTGCTGTTGCCGAGCTAGCTGCCACCGGGGGTCCAGTCTACGATCTGACCGAATTCGACGATGTCGAAGAGGTTGGACGACTGCTAGATGTCCTTGACACGATGAGTGTTCGTTGGGCACTCGACCGGTCGGGTCAGTTGATTGTTCACTACAACGACGAGGCTGCGGTCGATGAGATGATCGAACGAGTCTTCGAGGACCCATTCGCCGACGATGGCGAGTCGTACGAAGACCAGGCGGATCGCACTCTCGGCCAACGACCAGACTCCGATGCTGTGGTGGCCGACGCCGGATTCGAGTTTGCCGATGGCAACCTAACTATCGACGTAGGCGAACCTTCCGTACCGTCAAGTGGCAACGGTTCGTCATTGAGCTATGGAGTGAGCGACTTGCAAGGTCGCCCCGCCATCGACGATGTCATCGCTGATCCGTCGCCGGTAACCACAGGGCGAACACCGTGGTGGATCGCCGCCGCAGGGCTTTTGGCTTTGTTTGGCGCGCTCGTTGCAGTGTTCATCGTGTTCGTTGTCTAAGAACGAAGCTAAGCGGTAGTGGCGATTCCTCCGTCGACCGGCAAGACCACGCCGGTGATGTAACTGGCTGCTGGCGAAGCCAAGAAGATGGCGGTTCCGGCCATATCGGAAGGTCGGCCAATCCGTTTTAGCGGGGCCGACTCGGCGATGGCGTCGCCGAACGCGTCGAGCGTCGCCGCCATCATCTGACTCTCAAAGGGCCCGGGAGCGATGGCATTGACCGTGATTTCGGGGGCTAGGTGTTTAGCCAGAACCGCGCTCATGTGATGGACAGCGGCCTTCGAAGCAGAATAGGAGAAGGTCTCAAGAGCCGGGTGCTGGATTCCATCGATGGAGCCAATGTTGATGACCCGCGAAGGATCATCGTCGGTCGCGCCGGCCTTGAGCATCGGAATCAGGTGCTTAGTGAGGTTGAAGACACCCTTGACGTTGAGGTTCAGCACCCGGTCCCATGCTGCGTCGGGGAACTCAGCCAGGGGAGCGCCCCAGTTGGCTCCAGCGTTGTTTACGAGGATGTCGAGGTGGTTTTCGCGGTCGGTGATTTCGCCTGCCAACCGGATGCACTCGGCTTCGGTCGATAGGTCGGCGGGAATGGCGACGCACTCGCCGATCTTCGAGAGTTTGGCAGCAACTACTTGGCAAACATCAGCCTTGCGCGCCGAGATGTAGACCTTCGCTCCTGCCTCGATGAATCCGGTGGCGATCATTAGCCCGATGCCGCGGCTTCCGCCGGTTACCAGCGCGGTCTTGCCTTTGATTGAGAACCTGTCCATTGGTCACCCTCGTGATTCGCCTGTTGTCAGCGAGCGACGATACGTCGACATGGATGCGGTCGCCAATTGAGTCGCGCCTCGCGGTTGTCGTTACCTTGGCCGCAAACCTCGTTTGGAGCAGCTCCGTGATGAATCCCATTGACGTCGTCGACAACGACCTCGACTTCGGCCCGATCCACAAGCGCATGCAGTGGTACGTCGATCAGGAAATACTGCCGTGTTGTAACACCTTGGTTATGCGGGGCACTGACGTGCTCGATTTCGCCACATTCGGATACATGGATGTTGAGGCCAAGATGCCGCTTACCGAAGACGCCATATTTCGGATCTATTCGAACACCAAACTCGTGACGTCGGTCGCGGCCATGATGCTGTACGAGCGGGGCGCGTTTGGCCTCGATGATGCCTTGGCAACCTACCTCCCCGACTTCGCCGACATGAGGGTTCTGACCGAGGCAGCCACATCGCCCTTAGACACGGTGGCGGCCGGCAGCCAGATTTCAATCCGCCAAGTCATGAGTCATAGCGCAGGATTGTCGTACGGCTTTATCGAACCAGAGTCGGTGATCGATCGGGCCTACGTGGCCGAGAACACCCAGAGTTCGAAAATCACGCTTGAGGAACTCAGCGCAGTGCTTGCGAGGCTGCCGCTGGCCTACCATCCTGGAAGTTCTTGGCGGTATAGCTTCGCGACTGACGTGCTTGCCAGGTTGGTCGAGGTGTGGTCTGGCCAGAGTTTTGACGAGTTCCTGAACCACAACATCTTCGAGCCACTCGGGATGGCTGACACCGGGTTCTGGGTGCCGCCCGAGAAGTGCGACCGGTTCACGACCATGTATGCGCCAGAGCACCTTCTCGAACCAATGAGGGGCGGCCTGACGAAGGTCGATGACGCTCACGATGGTGTGTACACGAAGCTTCGACCGATGCTCTCTGGCGGCGCCGGGCTGGTGTCTACTGTCAGCGACTATCTGTCGTTCGTGAGGATGCTGGTGTCTGGCGGAGCTTGGGATGGGACGCAGCTACTGACCACCGCGACCCTCGACATTATGAGGACCAACCAGTTGCCCGCCCGGGTCGGCGTGAACTTCCCGATGTGGGACATGCCCGGGACTGTGTTTGGTCTGGGGTTCGCGTTGAAGGAGACGGCCGTAGACAACGAACCGGTCGCTGCCGTCGGTGAGTACCACTGGGGCGGCATCGCCGGAACGCACTCATGGATGTCGCCAGCCGCCAACCTCACCGGGCTGTGTATGACGCAGCGGTATCCGGGCTTTTGGCATCCGTTCAGCCATGACTTCAGATCGATGGCCTACGAAATTGCGGGTGGCTAGCTGGTTATCGAGCCTCTTGGATTGCGGTCCAGACTCGCTCGGGAGTACAAGGCATGTCGATATGGCGCACGCCGAGATGACTCACGGCGTCGACAACGGCGTTTTGCACCGCCGGTGTTGCGCCGATGGTGCCTGATTCGCCGATGCCCTTGGCTCCGAGCGGGTTCATGAACGTCGGGGTTTCCATCGGCACCCTTTCGAACATGGGTAATTCCATGGTGGATGGGATGGTGTAGTCGCCAAGATTGGACGTTAGAGGGTTGCCGTCCTCGTCGTAAATGAACTCTTCTAGCAACGCTTGGGCTACCCCTTGGGCCAGCCCGCCATGAACCTGACCGGCCACCAGCAGTGGATTGAGTATCACGCCGGCGTCGTCGACCGCGATCATCCGATCGATGGTGACCATGCCCGTGTCTGTGTCGACCTCGGCCACGCAGACGTGGGCCCCAAATGGGAAGGTTGGACCATCGGCTGAGAAGTCCGAAACGCCCATCAAGACATCGTCCGATGCTCCAGCGATGGCAGCCCAATCGACCGATTTCGCTGGAGTGCCTGCCACATGGAAAGCACCCTCAGTGGTGTCGAGAACAATGTCGTCGACTGATGCTTCGAGCAGATCGGCGGCTTTGTCCTTGGCCAACTCGACCAGCTTGACCGACGCATTTTGCATCGAAGAACCGGCGATCTGAAGCGAGCGCGAACCACCTGTAGTGCCACCTTCGGCGACCACATCCGTATCGCCGTGGAAGATCTCGATGTCGTCCATCGCCAGACCGGTCTGGTCCGAGATAAGCATGGCCCAGCTGGTGTAATGGCCTTGGCCAAACGGAGATGATCCCGTCTTTGCCAGCACCGTTCCGTCTGGCTGAAGCTCGACGGTTCCGAACTCGCCGCCGCCACCAAAGGCTGTTATTTCAACGTATGCGCCCAAGCCAATGCCAAGCTGAACTGTGTCGCCGGCTTCTCGTCGACGGGCCTGTTCGGTTCGGAGCTCGGCGTAGTTCGCCTGTTCGAGGGCGAGGTCGAGGGCCCGTTCGTAGTCGCCGACATCGTAGATCGTTCCGACCGAAGTGGTCACGGGTTCGTCGAACTTAGCCAAGAAGTTCTTGCGCCGGACCTCAGCGGGATCCATGCCGATCTCAGCGGCGAACATGTCGACGGCTCGCTCAATCGCTGCCGCTGCTTCTGGTCTGCCCGCCCCTCGATAGGCGGTGGTTGGGGTTGTGTTGGTGGCGACCGATACCGACGACACACCGATGTTCGGTAGGTCGTACACCCCAGGAGCCATGGTCTGGGTCATGAATGGCAGTACTGCACCCATGCCCGGATAGGCGCCCCCGTCCTGGATGACGTGCAGCTGATATGCGGTGATCCTGCCGTCGTTCGATCCACCAATCTTGATCGTTTGAATCTGGCCTCGGCCATGGGCCAGACCAACCATGTCGTGGCTGCGGGCCATGTTCCAGCGCACTGGACGACCCACCTCACGCGACAAGTGCCCGAGGATCGTCTCCTCGCCCGTCTGGCCAGCTTTGGCTCCGAAACTGCCACCGACGTTGCGGACCACGACCCGCACTTGGTCGTTTTCGAGGCCGTACGCGGTGGCGAGGTGGTCGCGGGTTGGATGGGCCCCTTGGCAACTCGAGTACTGCACCAGCCGTCCGTCTTCCCATGTCGCCGCCGAAATGCGTCCCTCAATCGGTGCCGGTGCCAAACGTTGGTTAACAAGTCGTTGCTCGACCACTACGTCGCATCCGTCGAAGTCTGCCGTTGTTCCGGTGCCGAGCCTTCCGACGACGTTGTCGGTGACAGCCTCGTGAATCGTCACGTCTGAGGTCTCAGCATCCTCAGGCCTAACGACGACATCGAGGGGGTCGTAGTCGACAATGACAGTTTCGGCCGCGTCTTGGCCTTGGTAATACTCGTCGGTCACGATGGCCACGATGGGTTCGCCGACGTAACGAACCTTGTCGGTGGCCAGGTAGGTCCGCGGCATCTCCTGGCTTAACATGAACATGGGCGCCGGGTAGGTGCTGAACGGCAAATCGACCGCGGTCCAGACACCGAGCACCCCAGGCATCGATTTGGTCTCGCTCGTGTCGATATCGGCGAGGTGGGCATGGGCCATCGTCGACACCACAAACGTGACGTGGGCGGCATTGGCGAGGTTGATGTCGTCGACGTACTGTCCGGCACCGGTCAAGAGATCTGGGTCCTCGGTCCGGACGACGCGGTTTCCAAGAATGCTCACGTGTTATTCCCCCTGAGTGTGTGACAACGAGACCCGAGGCTAACGCTCGGCGTTAGCTCGTCCCCCATTCGGGTTGGATCGTGTCGGCGACGAAATCGTTTCGGTGCGAAGTGTCGATTCGGCAAATCGTCATCGACGTCTGAGTAGCCGCCAGAAACTAGGCGGATATCGCCCCGATAGTTTTGGGTGCGGTTCGCGCACCGTGGCAGTGCGTAATCGCACCCGAAAGATATTGAGTGGCAGACTGTGCGACCTTGTTGACCTTGTTGCGACGTCGCCCCTTGAAGTTAAGACGCCTGCTGAAAGTCGCAGGCGCGACGACAGCGATCGTTGCCGTGCTTACGGCGTGTTCTGGCAGCGATGGGCCGCCGCAAACGAACGCGGATCCGACGAACCCGGTGCCGTCGGTACTAAGTGCCCCTGCGGATTCGGCCGAGATCGTGCCGGCCGACGTCACCATTGGCAGTGTCCAGATTGGCGAGGTAGCCACGTTCGCACCCGATGGTTGGGTTTACGACGAAGCGGTCGAGGGCTTCTCACCTCCCAACCCTGCGGATTGGGCGCCAGGAACCGCTTGGATCATCGCCGATCGTTGCGTCGACGCCGCCTGTGAGCGGCTAAGCGAATCTCAGTGGGAAACGACTACGGGCGTCGTGTTTGACGAACACGTTGCCGAATCGGTGTCGATTGAGCGCGACGAACCGTTCCTCGGTGGTCGGCTGGTCGACGCGAGCTTTGGATCCTCGCAAAGAAGCGTTGCCGTTGTTCGCTGGGTCCACGGCGAAGCTCGCTATTTGTGGTGCGAAGTACGAGGCGACGACGCCGAGATTGACTCGTTAGCCGTGGCTCTGGAGTTCGCATGCGAAAACACAAGGGCCTCGCTCAACTAATCCGCTGCCACTTCATCTAGTCAGCTGGTTGGGTCCAGCACTCGACGAATGAGGTGAACCACTCGCGGAGCCGCTCGTCGTCGAGTACGCCTTTAGGGTGTCGAACCCGCCACTGGGTCGTGTCGCACTCCTGTGACGGCGCCGGACCGAACCGTGCCAGGAGGTCGTCGAGATGCACCAGCGCCGCATCGCCCGACGTGTGCACCGCGTCGTCGATTGGCGCTCGTTCGTTGCTCCGCCGGCCATCCAGCAACGGCTGCATCGCCCCTAGGTCGAGCATTGCGGCACGAATATGGGCCGGAGCCGAACTGAGGTTGCCTGCGGTAACAATTGCGTTCGAGCGATGGCACTCGAGACAAACGATGGCGAGGAGTTCTTCTGCGGGCTGCTCGAGGTAAAGCCCCTCAGACGTCTCGGCACCGTCGGGAACCACCCAGCTTCGCCACAGGGCCGAGATCTGATCGATCCGCAAGAACCCGCCCTGAGCGTGGTGGCGCACCGCAGCAGCAAACGATCGATGACCGCGGCGTCTATCGCGATCTGGTCGGACCGCCAGGTGGCCCCAGTCGATTCCCGGCGCGGTGTTGTCGGTTGGCTCATGAACGCGAGTGTGGGACATGTGCAGGCGTTGGTCGGCCCATACATCGAAACCGTTTGGATGAGAACCGACGGGCAGTTCGAGCTGGAGCCGCTGGCCGCGGTCGCGCACTTCGTCGATGAGCCGTTCGATTTGGTTGAACGCCAACCATTGCCCGACCTGATGCATCAGCTCGATATCGGCATCGACCGGTGCATTCGACAAGTCGCCGTGCCGCCACGGCGCCGGCCACCGACGCCAGTCGCGCGACAGCGTCTCGCCAAGCGAACGGAATCGGGCGTAGCGAGCGACGTCTGGATTCGAAACAAGGAAACGATCGAGTTCGCCCCGCAGTGCCGGGTGATCACGAACTAACTTCGAGTAGGTGGTGAGCGACTGTCGTTGGCGACTCGCCACCTCGGGGTAGTCGACCAAACGTGGTGTCGACGCCGGCGGATCGATCACAACGTCGCCGAGCGCCTCGGCTCCGGGAACAAGCGAGAGGTCGACGTGTAGTTCGTTCCAGGCGGTGCGGGTAATGGGCGTGAACGGGCTGATGTCGATCGGTTTGTCGAGATAGACAGGGAGTAGTGGCGGCGTTGCCACGAACTCGCCCCCCAGTTTATGAATCGACGTCGCGAGTTGTCCGAGCGCTGAAAAGTCGCCGACTCCGACATCGGCGATGCCGCGCAACGCAAAGGTCGAGGCGAACGCACCCCACAGGCGAGGTGTCGGTTCTGGCAGTGATCTGGGTGCGCTGATGACTGTTGACAGAGACTCGCGGCCGGCGACGCCCACCGACAACGTGTGCATGCCAAACGGCAATGGTTCATCGAACGAAATCGTGGCGCCATCGGTCGTGGCAGCCAACGACGAGCCATCTTCGCCGACCAACACGGCTCCGTCGATGCGGCCGGTGATCTCGATAGGGCCTATTCGACCGTTCCAGGCCACAAGTACATCATCGACGGCTACCGGCCGTTTGACGAAGTCGAGCACGTCGCCGATGTCGCGTTCGGTCGAAATAGCGACACCGATCAGGTCCTCAAGAACGGCCGTCAGCACTTCGCGGCTCGGCGCCCCCGAAGCAAGATTGAGACCAGCTTCGGTGGCTAGTTGGCCGAGAGGCGAGGCTGGGTCTACAGCGCGAGATGCTTGTTCCACTGCTGTCGAAGGTACGCCACTCCAAGCACCCGGACCTCTTCGCGCCCGAGTGGTAGGTGTTGTGGGTTCCTCGCATAAGCTGGTTGGATGCCCACCGAGCTAGCTCCCGGTACCTCCACCATCATCGAGGAAACCACCGAACATCAGCTAGACGAACCAGGCGATCACGACCGCTTCGCCCACTATGTTCCGAAGGCAGAGATGACCAAAGCCATGGTCACGGGCGTTCCATGTACGGCGTTGTGTGGCAAGAAGTGGGTGCCGTCACGATCACCTGAGAAGTATCCGGTGTGCCCCGACTGCAAGAAGATCTACAACGCCCGCGCCGAGATGGGCTTCTAAGAGGCCTGAGCTGGCCCGTGTTCGCGAGCTTTCGCAGTCTGGCGTTCTGCCCGAGCCCTGGTTCGTTCGCTGATCTTTGCCAGTCTGTCGATAAACGTCATCAGTCGTTCGCGTGACTCTTCGGCTTCGCCGCTAAGCCCCTCGACGTCGGCCAAACCGTAATGGTTCAGGACGAGCGGGGCGATGATGTTGTCGTAGTGAATTGCGATGTCGTAGATTCCGGCCCTAGCTACAGCAGCAGCGTGTTTCTTGAAGTCGACGATGCCAACGCCAGGCATGGCGAAGTTGGTCAGCTCTTGTTCGAGGGCCATGACAAACCCGCTCGGATCCATCTCGCGAGCGGCCATTGCTAGGTCACGGTAGAAGATGTGGTGGAAGTTCTCGTCCATGGCGACCCGTTTCATCAGCTTCTCCCCAACTGGGTCTGGAAGTTGTTTGCCGGTGTTTCGGTGCGATATGCGGGTGGCCAACTCCTGGATCGAGACGTAAACAATAGCGTGCATAGCCGATTCAGGATTTGGCACTTCGCCGAGTGAGACTTGGGCCATCCGGGCCCGCTCAAGCTTGACTGGATCGACAGCTCGGGTCACTGTCAGATAGTCGCGAATAACGATGAGGTGGCGACCCTCTTCGGCTGTCCACCGGTGCGACCAGTCGGCCCACGGACCGTTGGGGCCGAACGTCGACTTGATGGTGTGGAAGTAGTGCGGCAGGTTGTCTTCGGTGAGCATGTTGAGGAACAGCGACGACCGAACGCCGTCGGGCATCTCAAACTCGCGGGGATCCCACTCCTCGTCGGTCACGAAGTCGCGACCACGACTCCACGGTACGTACTCGTGCGGGAACCACTCTTTGACCGAGGCCACATGCCTGTCGATCAGCGTGGCGACGGTCGGTTCGAGTTCTGTTACTAGCGAAATTTCGTCCACAAGAGTCTGACCTTTCCTCGATGCGAGTGGTTACGTGTGTCTCGTAACCGGATCCACGTTGAGTGTGCCAATGAATGTTCCAGCAGGCTCGGCTACCCGCCTACGCTGGCGGTTGTGACGTCGACGCGAAGCCTCGTCAATGCCGTTCCAGGGTCGGGTCGGGTTCGAGATCAGATAGCGAGCGCGGTAAGGGGATTGCTCAGTGGCGGCCCGAACTCGGTCCCGTCGTCTCGAGGTATTGGACTTCGCGGCGCCTCTAGTTCGCATGAGACCAACCCGTACCGGCCCGGCTCCGACATTACCGAACCGGCCGGCGATCCTGGGCTGTTCGGACCAGACTCCATCGCTTGGCGGGTCGGTCAGGATCCGGCAGCATTGCTTGGCGGAGTTAGGGCCCTTCTGCTCCAGACGGTGCATCCGCTAGCTATGGCTGGGGTGGCCGAACACTCCGATTATCGCCACGATCCGTGGGGACGGCTGCAGCGCACGGCTCAGTACGTTGCCATAACCACGTTCGGGTCAACCGACGCTGCGCATCGCACCATCGACATGGTTAAGGCGGTTCACTCCAGGGTCGAAGGAGTTGCTCCTGATGGTCGCCACTATTCGGCCCAAGATCCGGCCCTGCTTACCTGGGTGCACACGACCGAGATCGACAGCTTCCTCACCGCGGTTCGAGAATACGGCTCGATCGAACTCACCGATGCTGAGGCGGATCAGTACGTGGCCGAGATGGCGGTGCTTGGTCGGCTGATGGGGGGCACCGATGTGCCAGAGTCGGTCGATGAGATCTCTGAGTATTACAAGATGATGAGACCGGCGCTGTTGGGTTCGCCACAGGCCAGAGGAGCCGCTCGTTTTCTGATGTGGCCGCCAGTTCCGCTTCCGATACGTCCTGCCTACGGCGTGGTTGCGGCCGCCGCGGTGGCCACGTTGCCGAACTTCGTCCGCAAGGAGTTGTGGCTGCCTCAAACTGCGAAGCTGGACAACCTGGTTACGAAACCGGCAGGGAAGTTGGTTGCCGACATACTCGGCTGGTCGCTCGGAGACTCACTTATGGCGGCCGCGGCACTTGCGAGAGCTTCAGCGGAAGCTCCAACCCGTTAGCCGCGGTTACACCAGCGATAACAAACCGTTGTCTGGCCGGGAAGGACGGCAGCAACCGGAGGGTTCAAACAGCCGATGGAAATCGAGACGATTACACTCTTTAGCTACTTTCTCGCGTTCGGCGCAGGGATCATTTCGTTCCTATCGCCGTGCGTGCTACCCATCGTGCCCGGCTACATATCCATAGTGACAGGCCTGTCTGCCGCCGAACTCCAAGAGGGCGGCAGAAAACACACGTTGGCCATCACCAGAGACACCGGCCTATTTGTGTCCGGGTTCACGATCGTGTTCGTGCTGCTCGGCCTTTCGGCCAGCTCGATCGGGAGTTTCCTGTTTGACAACCAGCCAATTCTGACTCGCGTTTCGGGCGGGTTGATGGTGTTGATGGCTGGTTTCATGATCGGTTCGATCTTCCTTCAAGCGCCGTGGTTGTACCAGGAGGCCAGGTTTCATCCTCAGCTAGGCAAGTTCGGCAAGGCTGCTCCAGTTGTGGCCGGTTCAGCCTTCGGATTTGGCTGGACGCCGTGTATCGGACCGGTTCTCGCTTCGATTCTCGGAATCGCCGCTGCTTCTGGGCAGGTGTACCAAGGCGCGTTGTTGTTGTTCGTCTATTCGCTTGGCCTCGGCGTTCCGTTCCTTGCGACGGGATTGGCTTTTGGCAAGTTGACCGGCGCGTTTACGTGGATCAAGACCCACTTCACCGCAGTCGTGATCGTCTCAGCGACGATGCTCGGCGCATTTGGCGTGATCTTGATGCTGAACCAACTGGTCTGGCTCACCGCGAAGCTGACGGAGTTAATGAACGACGTCGGGCTTGGCCGTCTGGTTGAGCTCGGTTAAGTACTCGAACATTCCGAGAAGAGGTTGGCATGGCCAAGAAAAAGAAGAAGACAAACAGATCGCCTAATCAAGGGTCGTCCAAGCCGGCATCTCGAGGTGGTTCGTCGGCCGACCGAGCCCAAACGGCCCCAAAGGGTCGAGCAACGGGTTCGCCTCGCGACGGTCGTTCGGGCGAAACCCTCAAGAACAGGAGCAGTTGGCTCGTTCTGATTGCCGGTGTTGCTGGCGTGGTTGGTGTGATCGGAATCATCGTCTGGCAAGGGATCGCCGACAACAACGCTGGCACCGCCGATGTCAATGACTGGACTCTTCCGGGGCTCGACGGTGGCGAAGATGTCGCCCTAGCTGAGCTTGTTGGCAAGCCGGTTGTGCTCAACTTCTTTGCGTCGTGGTGCACTGCGTGCGAAGCCGAGTTGCCAGAGTTCAACGCTATGGCCGACGTCTACGGCGATGAGGTCGAGTTCATCTTTGTGAACTCACAAGAGAACGGTGACTGGCGGAGAATGGCCCGCGATGGCGGCATCGACGACAACACACTTGTGCGCGACTTTGGAGCTGGTGATCGCGCGATGCATCGCGCGTTGGGCGGCCGCGGCATGCCGATAACAGCATTCTACGATGCCGATGGAACACTTCGAGAGGTAAGCACCGGTGCTCTTGTTGGTGGGGCGCTCGAAGAAATGCTCCGTCGATTCGGATACATCTAGGCCAAGATCGCGCTCCTGACTGCGCTAGGAACATGAATGACTAACACCGAATCGAAGAGCATCGAGCTGTACTGGCGCCCAGGTTGTGGATTCTGCATGGGCCTCGAGCATGGCCTCGGCAAGCACGAAGGTCTGTCCATTAACCGCCACAACATTTGGGACGATCCCGATGCCGCCGCTTTCGTGCGAGAGCACTGCAATGGCAACGAGGTCGTTCCTACGGTTCGTGTGGGCAATACGGTCTTGGTCAACCCGACCACCGGCGAGGTTCTCGCCGCGGTTGCCAAAGAGATGCCGGAAGCTCTGTCATAAGGCTTCGCGCGCCGCCTAAGAGGACCTTTTCGAGCGCTAGTGGCCCTAGGTTGAGGGGATGACCGACTCGTTTCCTCGCCAGTATGCCCGGACCCGCAGGTTCAGTCTCGGTGTTCCCCGGAGTTTCAGGTTCATCGACCAGGGGCGCACTCTGCTGTTCCTGCGCTCTAAGGGTGGCAGCGACCCCGTCACCTGTTTGTGGTCACTCGACTGCGCGACAGGTTCAACCACCATCGTGGCTGACCCGGCTGACCTTGCCGTCGACGATGCCAACTTGCCTGCGGCCGAACGGCAGCGTCGAGAGCGAGCTCGTGAGCAGGCCGTCGGTATCGTGGCTTTCGCGGTGGGTGGGCCCGATGAACAGCTGGTGAGTTTCACGCTCGGCGGACTTCCTCACCTCGTCGACCTCGCCACCGGTGCGATCACACCGCTCGACATTGCGGGAAACGCCTTCGATGCTCGAGTTGCCCCGGCCGGCGAAGCCGATGTCGTTGCTTACATCGACGGCGATGCGCTGCACCTTGTGGGGTCGGCCACGCCCGATCGGACGCTGGTTGGCGAGGACACACCGCACGTCTCGTGGGGAAGCGCTGAGTTCGTCGCTGGCGAAGAGATGAACCGAACCCGCGGGTATTGGTGGGCGCCAGACGCCACGGCACTTGCGGTGGCCAGGGTCGACGTTTCCGAGGTCGCCGAGTGGCAGCTAGCCGACCCGACTCATCCTCAGCGGCCGGTGGTCTCGATGCGCTACCCGGCCGCGGGGGAGACGAACGCATCAGTTTCTCTGTGGATCGTGCCGCTCGCTGGAGCCAAGGTCAAGGCGCAGATCGACTGGTCGCACTGGGAATATCTGGGTGACGTCGCGTGGGACGCAGGCGGTCTACGAGCCGTAGTTCTAACTCGAGACCAACGTCGCCTTGGCATCCTCGAAGTCGACCCGAACACGGGCGAAACCACCGTTCTTCGAGAGGTTACCGACGATGTCTGGGTCGAGCTGGTCCCAGGCGTTCCGTCGCTGCATGAAGGTGAGTTACTCACAGTCGAAGAACGCGATGGCACCAGACAGATGTGCGTCGGAGGTCAACCCGTAAGTGGACCCAAACTGTGGGTGCGGGCTGTCGCCGGCTCGTATATGGGAGGGGTGGTGTTTACGGCTTCGGTCGAGCCGACTGAGGTCCATGTCTATCGCTGGACTCCGGCCGGAGTCGAACAGCTCACCTCAGAGCCTGGTGTTCATGCGGTCGCGGTAGGCGATCCGGCCATGGTGATTTCGACATCGACCGCAGACTCGACGCGCCGCCAGTTTCGGGTAAAAAGTGGCGCTTCCACGTTTGAACTCGACGACCTCAGCGAGGTTTCTTTGGTGGCGCCGCAGGTTCAGTTCTTGAACGCGGGCGACACCAAAATAGCAACCGCGGTGCTGTTTCCGACCGAAGATCCCGGTGGCGAACTGCCGGTGCTGCTCGACCCCTACGGTGGTCCGCACGCTCAGCGGGTTACCCGAAGTTCTCTAGGTTTCGCCACTTCACAATGGTTCGCCGATCAGGGTTTTGTCGTCATCGTGGCCGACAATCGTGGCACTCCAGGAAGGCCAGGCGATTGGGAACGTAGCGTCTACGGAGACCTGGCCGGGCCGGTGCTCGAAGATCAAATCACCGCTCTCAACGCTGTCGCTGCGGCTCACGAGGGACGACTCGACTTGTCCCGCGTAGGGATCAGGGGATGGTCGTTCGGCGGGTTCTTGGCCGCGCTTGCCGTTCTGCGACACCCCGATGTCTTTCACGCCGCGGTGGCTGGTGCTCCCGTTACCGACTGGCGCCTCTACGACACCTTCTACACCGAGCGCTATCTGGGTAACCCCAAGACCGAACCCGAAAACTACGAGCGGTCTTCGCCTATCGGAGATGCAAGCCTGCTCACCCGGCCCCTGATGATCATCCACGGGCTGGCCGACGACAACGTGGTCTCGGCGCACACTCTTCGGCTTAGCCAAGCGCTGCTCGAAGCGGGAAAACCGCACACAGTGCTACCACTATCTGGGGTGTCGCACATGACTTCACAAGAGGTTGTGGCCGAAAATCTGCTCCTGCTGCAAGTCGAATTCCTGAAGACCAATCTGGGTCTCTAGGGGGTTAGTCGATCGTTACGTCTACGATCGACTCTGCGGCCACATGAACGGACCGGACTTCGTCCCCGGTGGCATGCACCGTAACAACGTCGTGGCCCACGGCGACTAGCCGACCGTTCGCCCTTTGTCCGCCTGCCCAACTGATGGTCACTTCGGGGCGTTCGTCTAGCCGGTCGCCCAACAACTCGAGCATGGTCACGTCGGCGCTGTGTTCGCCGTCGGCTCCTGACGTGAGTCGACGGGGGCCGGTCGACCGAATAGCCCCGATGGCCGCCAAGGCCACAACCGTGGTTCGGTCACCGTTGGTTAGAACGACAACGTCGATGCCCACCAGGGCCACAACCCCACCGTGGCGGTGGCCCGATGTGGTTTCGAGTACCACTGCCGTCGCCGAGTCAGCCAGGTCTACAAGCAAACCCAGCAGTGTTGATTGGTCGTGAAGTTGTTGTTCGAGCCATCGCTGCCTGCGTCGTTCATCGACAGCACCACGTCTTTGGAGCTCCCTCAGCCAGTCGGCATGATCTGATGAGTCTTGGCCTTGGGGCGCCCCGCCGTCGTGTCCGTTCACGAGCCCAAAGGTACCGCTCGCTTGGTTCACAGCGATTCGCCGGTCAATTCGCCTGCAGATCCGAAGAGCCTGTTTAGGCTGCCCGGAGATACCCTGGGTGTTGCGGTCGCACCGACTTCAACATGCGACCCGATGGAGTTAAGTGCCAACCGAAACCCCTGCGCCTGCACAGGTCAAGATTCGCGTCCCCGGTAACCACCTCATGACGCCGTTGCTTGGCCAGCATGACGAGTTCCTGCAACTGGTTCGCGATCAGTTCGGTGAAGCCGAGATTCACGTCCGCGGTAACGAGATTTCAGTCGTCGGCAACGGTATCGAGCCCGCCGGTCGTGTCTTTGAAGAGCTGGTCGTGCTGCTCGAACAAGGTCACCGCGTCGATGCCGATGTGGTCACCAAAACAATCGATATGGTCCGCGCCGATGAACGCCCTTCGGAGGTGTTTGGCACCACGATCCTGCGCGCTCCGAGTGGTCGGACCGTTCGGCCCAAGAGTGCTGGACAAATGGAATATGCACAAGCCATTAGAGACAACACCATCACCTTTGGCATCGGGCCCGCCGGCACGGGCAAGACGTGGTTGGCGGTAGCTCTGGCTGTTGAGGCCTTGCTGACGAAGCAAGTGAAAAGGATCGTGCTCACGCGTCCGGCAGTCGAAGCCGGCGAGCGCCTCGGTTTCTTGCCTGGCGACCTAATGGCCAAGGTCGACCCGTACCTCAGGCCGCTCTACGATGCTCTCCACGACATGTTCGACGCCGAGACAGCCGAGAAACTATTTGACCGCTCAACTGTCGAAGTGGCACCGCTGGCTTTCATGCGCGGCCGCACTCTCAACGACAGCTTTATCATTCTCGACGAAGCGCAGAACACAACTCGCGAGCAGATGAAGATGTTCCTCACTCGTATTGGTTTCGGTTCGAAAGCCGTCGTCACCGGCGACCTCACCCAGACCGATGTTCCGGGCGGACGCAGTGGCCTTCACGGGCTGGACAAGGTCCTTGGCGGTATCGAAGGCATTGCGTTCGCTCGTCTTGATCGGCGCGACATCGTGCGTCACCGCATTGTCCAAGACATCGTCGATGCCTACGAACGCCGCGACGCCCAGCAGTGATCGACGCATCGCGGTGAACCCAGTACCGCCTCAGGTTCGACGAGGGTCAAAACGGATCGGAGCAGCGGGCACGCTCGAGGTTTTTGTGGCAGACGAACAGTGCGAGCACGACATCGGCACCGACCGCTACGCCGAGCTTGTTAGATTCGTTCTTACCGAAGAGGGCGTTCGCGGCGACACCGAGTTCGCTCTGCTATTCGTTGACGAGCCAACAATGTCAGACCTCAACCGCAGTCATATGGCAGCCGACGGCCCCACCGATGTCTTGGCGTTCCCAATCGATGATCACATCGGCGCAACCGGGCGGGCACCCGACAATGGGCGGCGCCGGCCACCGCTTCGTGAACCACTTAACG
>JAADHX010000449.1 GCA_013151655.1 Actinomycetota bacterium | reverse complement strand
TCAGTACATCAAGAAACCACCACTGACGTTGATAGTGGCCCCCGTGATGTAGCCGGCATGTTGGCTCGCCAGAAAAACGACGCTGCCCGCGGCTTCTCTGCACAGCGAACGACTCGAATCCGACATACGGACCACCAGTCCGTTCCGAAATAGCGAGAGGATTATCAACATTTAGCGAACGTGCCCTTGGCACCGATTTCTGACAAACGAAGCGCTCGTCGCCTCACCGCGTCTTGGACCGCCCCTTGGTACTTTCGCGACGCGGACCATCAACGGCGGCGTCAAAGTGCCGGGGAGAATGATCATGATATAGGGCCAGCAGCTGGCCGATCCTCTTGTTCGCCGCAGCCGGCATCCGCGACGGGGAGGCCCGTTGAACACCGACAGGCGTCGGTCGGCGCAGCGACATGCACATCTCACTGAAGCTAGCCGAGCGGTTCGGCACTGCCGCGCGGCCAGCCCAGCGGTCTCGAACGTCCAGTTTGACGGTGAACGGCCCTGCGAGATCACACCGAGACATGGAGCCCTCATCGATCGCGGCTCGCGGATCGAGTGTCGGACGCGCAGACCGATTCGCAACTCGAAGAATGCGTTGCAATACGGGATCGTCGAGTCGTTGAGACCGTTGCTAAACGGACGTATCGCCCATTATCAGTCGGACAACGATTTCGGCGGTCGCCTCTTCCGAGGTCACCACACCCGCCGGCCGACCGCGATGCAGCACAAAGATGCGATCGGCGAGGGGAAGGACATGCTGCAGATTGTGGCTGATGAGGATCACGCCCCTGCCTTGTTCCCGCAGGTTGTTGATCATCTCCAGTACGGCAGCCGATTCTCGCACGCCGAGTGCGGCTGTCGGCTCGTCCAGGATGACAATTCGTCCACCCATCGCTACGGCCCGGCTGATCGCCACAGCTTGCCGCTGGCCGCCAGACAACAAGTCGACTGTGGTTCGAACAGACGGGATATGGAAGTCCAACGACTCGACTGCAATCTCCGCCTCCTTATACATACGTCGTCGGTCAACGAAGATACCCTTTGTGAACTCGCGTCCGAGAAACAGGTTCGAAGCAACGTCCCGTTGTTCGACGAGGGCGAGATCCTGGTAGACCGTTGCGACCCCAGCGTTCAGTGCCTCAGCGGGGGAGCCGAAGCGGACCGGGCGCCCATCGACAAGAAGTTCGCCGGCATCCGGTGCGTACACACCGGCCAGGATCTTGATGAATGTGGACTTACCCGCACCGTTTTCGCCGAGTAGCGCCACAATCTCCCCAGCATGAACAGCGATGTTCACGGAATCAAGTGCTTGGACGTGCCCAAAGGACTTTGACACACCGTTCGCCGCAAGCAATGGCACGGCCGCGATATCAGAATTCTGATCCATCACGCAATCTTCCGTTTGATTTCGGAGACCACAACATCGTACGTCGAGAACGAATTCATCGTTCCATCGATCGTCGTCGATGAGCGTCGAGCATTATCGCCAACAAGAACGCAAACCCTCGCACAACAGCCTGGTAAAAACTCGGCGTGTTCAGGAGGGTGAGGCCGTTGGCCAGGATTCCGATGAACAAGACGCCGACCAAAGTCTGTTCGATCTTTCCTCTGCCTCCGCTCAGGCCGATCCCACCGAGGAGCACGGCCGTTAAGGCATCGATATTGAGAAAACGCCCGTACAGGCCACTTCCGCTCAACGTTCTTCCAGCGAGAATCAGCCCACCGACCGTGGCGGCCAGCGCCGATAGGAGGAGAACAAACGCGAGAATTCTCTTGGTGGGAATCCCCGAACGATCCGCCGCGCTTCGATTGCCGCCGGTGGCATAGATATGCCAGCCAAGTTTTGCCTTCGCCAACAAGACATATCCGGCAACATAGGTCAGCGCGAGGAGGATGACGGGAGTCGGGATGCCAAGTGGTCTGGCCGACACGAAGGACCCCAGATACTCATCGGCAGCGTATATGGTCTTCCCCTGCGCCAAGATCAGGCCTGTGCCGAAGAACACGCTCGCCGTAGCGAGAGTTGCGATTATCGAATCGATACCGAGCTTCACAATCAAGAAGGTGTTCAAGCCGCCGACGGCCAGACCTACAGAAACCGCCGCCCCGACGACCACTACGACACTCGCACCAGCTTCAGCCAGCAAGGCCGCAACCACCGACACGACTCCGATCGTCGAGCCGACGGACAGATCGAGCACACCGGCGATGAGTCCGATCGTCAGCGCTGCTGCAAGTATGCCGATGACGGAGACAGACTGACCAATGATGAGAAAGTTACGAGTTGACAGGAAGAACGGCGACGCAACCGAAAAGAACACGAACGCGGCCACGAGAGCGACCACCAGTCCATGGTCCATCGCCAATTCCACGATGGACCTGCGTTCCCGCTCTCGGATGGATCTTGGTGAGAAGCTCATGCGCCCGGAACAGGGTAGATGAGCTTCTCGATCCCAAAGTCCGTCCAAGAGCGGTCTCCCCGGCGCAGATATGTTCTAGAGAACGACATATCGATCGAACAAATACGACTACGCGTCACCGTCGGTCGAATAGATGATGTCGACATTCTCCGGGGTGAGAACTGAGCCGACCGCGTACCGGCCATATCCGTCTCCCTCAGCCATCGCGATCGCTGCTTCCATCCAGTTCCATCCCTCGGCCCATGGATTGAAGTCCACTGCGCCGATCAGCAGATCGGGATTAGCTCGAATCTCGTCGCGCTCTGCGAGCGTGCCTCCCATCGTGACAATGATCACATCGTCCTGCCGCCCGGCCTCCTTCGCGTCCTGAACGGCAGCGATGCCGCTTTCGGCGTTGAACGCGAGGACGAACATCTTGGCATTCGGATGAGTTGTCAGGACATTCGCAAACACGAACCCGGCCTCTTCGACGGTGCCGCCGGCATCGGCGGGGCGAAGGATCTGATCACCGCTGAGTGGCAGGATCTCGCGGAACCCAAAGACACCGCCGTCAATTCGCTGGACACAGACCTCGCAATCGGGGGGTGCCAATCCGACAAAGAAGAAGTCGCTTCCCTCCCATTCGCCATCAAGCAGTATCTCTGCTCGTTGGCCAAGGAAGTCGCCAGCCAACCTACCGGCCTGCGGACTGTCTATCCCGAAGAACAATGCACCCTCGATCGGAAGATCGAGAGCGATGAGCGGCACTCCATCCCTCGTCGTTGCAGCCAGAAGTGGTTCCCCGACCGTGGTGAGCGTGCCCACGACATCAGGTTCCTCGAAAGCAAGCACCTCGTACTTGTCGAGCGTCCCCTCGAATTCGAGTTCAAGATCGACGTTGATGTAGTCGACGCCATAAAACTCAGCCGCGGCTCTCATTCCTTTGTCCCAGTCATTGAAGGTCGGAACACTCATACCTGGGTTCAAGAATCCGATCGTGTATTCGCCGCTCAGAACTCGAGGCACGGCGTACACAGGAACCGCCGCGAACAGTCCTGTCGCTTCTCTGACCTCTTCCGCCGTATATCGCTCGCTCAGGGTTGTTGTCGTTGTCGTATCGGAGGCTACGGTCGTATCGGGGGCCACGGTCGTGCCGGGGGCCACGGTCGTGCCGGGGGCCACGGTCGTATCGGGAGCCACGGTCGTACCCTCGGACTCGCCGGAACATGCCGCCACGACAAGCAGCATGAACACGCCAAGGGTTATCAGGCGCACTAGACGCCGTCGGCCAGGTTTTGTCTTCCTCATCAGATGTCTCCTACGTGTGGTCGTCAGGTCCGTCCACTACCATCTTCGAGCGGCCCATTCTGATCAATCGCGACCAATTTCTTAGTCCAACTAAACGGGTGCTATCGTGGTAGATGATGTGAAATCTAACAGTTTCGCTAACCGACGTCAAGAGTCGCCGTAACCGAGGAGTACCCGCCTATGAACCAACACACGACCGACATCACCGCACGTATGGGTCCGCTCCATATCCATCCACAAAACCGGCGTTACTTCACTAACCCGGAGGGTCACGCCGTATATCTCGCCGGCTCACATGTATGGCAGAATCTCCAGGACCGAGGATTCAGTGATCCCCCGCCCGTGTTCGATTTCGACGCCTACGTCGAGTTCATGAGAGAGAACAACCACAACTTCACTCGACTCTGGGTATGGGAAGAATCGGGCTGGGGCTCGTGGTCAACAGATCGCTATTTCTCGGATCCTATGCCGTATCTCCGTACCGGCCCGGGAGTATCGATCGACGGCAAACCTCGATTTGATCTCGACGAATTCAATCCGGTCTACTTCGATAGGCTCCGTTCAAGAGTGGCTGCTCTCGGAGAGGCGGGGGTCTATGTCGCCGTGATGCTCTTCCAGGGTTGGAGTATCGAACCCAAGATTGGACCGGGAAACCCCTGGTTCGGTCACCCACTCAACGGCTCCAACAACATCAACGAGATCGACGCGACGTCTGCAGTCGTCACAATGAGCTCCGTAAGCATCATGCACGCGGGTGGCGGGACCGGACAGTCCACTCACACCTTACTCAACCGCGATGTCCTCGACATACAGAGGCGCTATGTGAAACGAGTCGTGGAGACGGTCAACGATCTCGACAATGTCATGTTCGAGATCTCCAACGAGAGCGATGCTAGTTCTACGGATTGGCAGCATGACATGATCCAGTTCGTCAAGGAGTGCGAGGCGGATCTCGCGCAGCAACATCCCGTTGGTATGACGTTTCAGTTCCCTGTAGGAACGAATCTCGATCTGTATGCCTCCTCCGCGGACTGGATTTCGCCGGGCCGAGCCGCATGCGCGCCCTTCGACTATCGGACCGAACCACCTTCAGGAGATGGCGACAAAATCGTTATCGTCGATACCGACCACCTGTGGGGCGAAGGCGGATCGGTGGATTGGGTGTGGCGCACATTCACCCGAGGACACAACTTGATGTTCATGGACGGAGGTATCGAGACATTTCCTCCAACTTCCGATTGGCGACATGACATCCGCCTCGCACTGTCGGAGACGCGGTGCCTATCGGAGCGATTCGACATGACGTTCGCGGTGCCGGACCTCGCGATCGCGTCGAGCGGGTACTGTCTTGCCGGCGCCAACGAGTGGATCGTTTACTTGGCGGACGCGCCGAGCGCGACGCTCGACATCGGGAATGGAACGTACTCCATTGAGTGGGTATGGCCGCCAGAACTCGTCACAGGGAACTCGACCGTCACGGTCGACAACCGCTTGAACCTTCGCAGCCCATCCGAAGAATCCGGCGCCGCTGCGTACATCCGACGGCTGCCCTGATTCCCGCCGGTGGTGATCGCCCGCGGATGCGTTCGAATCGTCCTACCGTGGTTCGACAGCATCTATCGTGAGTTCAGTCGAGATGGAACACTTCCACCAGCTCTTCCATCATTCGATCGGCGTGTTGCCCATCGCCGCTAAAGAAGGGCGCCATCGCTTCCTGCCACCGCGCGTTGACTTCTTCGTCTGACATCCCGTCGAGGGCTTCCGTCAAAGACGACGGCGTTTCGAGATACCCGAACAGGGTCCCGTCAGTATGCAGGAAGAGAGAGTAGTTACGCCATCCGTGTCGACGAAGCGCTGCCTTCATCTCGGGCCAGACCTCTTGATGTCTGCGTCGGTACTCGTCGATCAAGTCGTCCCTTATCTTGAGCGTGAAGGCGACGCGAGTCATGCGTAGAATTGGTTCATAGGAGGTCCACTTCGGATCTGTATGCGTCGAGTCGAGCGTCGTCAGGATCAAGATCGGTGACGAGGAGAGCTACGTCCTTGAGATCGAACATGCGCGCCTGGTCACGTGCTCCGAGCTTGCTGTGGTCGACAGCGAGGATGATACGGCTGCTCGTTTGGCTGAATGCCCGCTTCACATCGGACTCAGCAACGCTGGCCTCCGAGGAACCGACCTTCTGATCGAGTGCAGCCGCGGAACACACGAACAGATCGTAGAGGAACCCCTCAGCGGCATGCGCGGCGAGAGGACCAACGAGGCTACCAGTAGTCGGTTCCAGTGTCCCCCCAGTAAGCCAGGCCGTGATACCGGCTTTTCCAACGACTCCGTCGAAGGTGTCAAGACCGTTGGTGACAACTACCAGGTCTCGTGCCGTCTCCAGCGATGAGGCGAGCCGGTGTATTGTCGACGATGCATCGAATGCTACCGTACCGCTGGAAGGCAGTAGGGGGAGTAGTTTCGCAGCGATACGCGCCTTGGCCCGAGCATTGTGGCGATGACGATTCGCGAACGGCTCTGGGCCCATCGCGATCGCTCCGCCACGAACTCTTCGAGCGACGCCCAGTACTTCGAGCTCGTCAAGATCACGCCGAATCGTCATTTCGCTCACACCGAGATCGACCGACAGCTTGTCGATTCGAACTGTGCCGCGCTCAGAGATCAGGTTCCTTAGCTCGTTCAGGCGCTCTTCTGGACTCTCAAAGATCTTCTCGCTCATCGGACCTCCCTTGTGTCGAGCGAAATAGTTTCGATAGAAAGTTCACACCAACTCTCCCGTCTGGTCGATCCATTTTCTGGCCGCATGTACATCGTTGAACAGCCCGAGAGCGACTCCCTGGGCAAGTGCATTACCCAACACCGTGGCCTCCGTCGATCCCTTGACCACCTGCATGCCCGTTCTACGAGATAACAGCTCATGCATGAGAGGCACACGGGAGCCGCCTCCGACCATGGAAATCTGAGTGAGTCGCGCACCGGTGATCTGTGAGAGTTCGTCGATGACTCTAGCAATCCCATCGACGATCGACTCAAGCACACTCCGTACGATCACCTTTCGCGGTGTTCCTTCCGCCATTCCTGTAGCTCGTCTGATCTCGTCTTCCATGTCCAAGGGATTGAGAAACCGATGATCTCCGGCATCAAACTTGGGCACGACGTCACGAACGGAAGCCGCCTCGTCGATCAGAACCTCTATCGGCGGATTCCCCCAGCCCGACCGACATCGCTCGAGAATCAGAAACCCGACGACGTTCTTCAAGAACCGGAATCCCCCAAGGGCACCAACCTCGTTGGAGAAGTTGAGCTGCCGGGCCTCAGGCGACGTATCGACGGTGGAGCGTTCCATTCCCACGATCACCCAGCTTCCGGCGGACACGAACACCGTCCCTTCCAAGGAGGCGCCGGGCATACCAAGGAAGGCCGAAGACGTGTCATGGCTGCCGACAACATGAATTGGGACATTCCGCCAGCTCCCTGCACGTTGGCCAGCGATGCCCACGCGTGGAAACAACGATCGATCAAGAGAGAGGTCATCCACGAGCTCGGTGGACCAGTCACCAGTACGGCTGTCCATCAGCCCCGTCGTGGAAACATTCGACCGCTCTGCCCCCTCGACACCCCCCAAATCTCTCACGAGAAGATCTGGCAGGAGCAGAAGTCGAGTTGCGCGATCCCGCTCGGTTCGATCGTGCGTCGCCAGCTGGAAGATCGTGTTGATCCCCATGAGTTGGACACCCGTTGTGTTGTAGAGACGCTCGATGCCGATCTCTTCTGCTAGCGCACGCCACTGCCTTGTTCGTGTGTCGCGGTACGAGTGCGGCAACCCGACCAAGTGCCCGTGCTTATCGAGTAGCGCATAGTCGACGCCCCAACCATCAACGCCAATTGAGTCGACTGGCCCTGAATCTGTCCCTCGCCCGAGGCCGATCTCGACCTCTGCGAAGATTCGCGGCCAATCCCAGCGCAGAGATCCGTCGGAAGCGATAACCGGCGAGTGACAATACCTGTGCAACACCTCGACCGTGGGGGTCATAGATTCGAGGTCGACCGCGGCGACACGAATCGAGTTCGCTCCAAGATCCACCGCAAGCACTCTGCCTGAATTCGTCACAGCCCGGTAGCTGTGGAGGTCGAACCTCGATCATCAGTCAGGGCCGCTCGATAGGCAAGAGCCCGGTATGTCCACAGGGGGGCGATGGCGCCGCCCGCGCGGCGACGCGCCTCCGCGACCATAGGTCGCACATCTGTTCGAAAGGCGGACTGGAGTGTTTCCTGAGCCAGGGCTGCGTCGTCACGGTCCTGCGATTCTCGCAGTGTGTCCCAATCGACGATGAGGGCCTGAGCGTACGCGATGGACACGGCCTCAGTTGATTGAATCAAATCCTCGAGAGGGTCCTTGATGTTGTGGCTCTGATCGATCAGGTAGGCAAGCGGTGGGAGCCGACCGCCGCCAGCCTGAATCAGTTCGCAGAAAATCAGGAAGAGTTGGAACGGTTGGATCGAGCCGGCCGTCAGGTCATCGTCACCATACTTGGAATCATTGAAGTGGAACCCTCCCAAACGATCAAGCATCGCCAGGCGACTCACCACGTGCTCGATGTTCGTATTAGGCAGATGATGCCCGAGGTCGACCAGGCAGGATGCTTTGGGTCCAGCCGCCTGGGCGAGAAGCAGGGAGGAACCCCAATCGTTGTTGACTGTGGCGTAGAACGCTGGCTCGAAGGGCTTGTGCTCTGTGTAGATGCGCCAATCGTCAGGCAGGTGGTCGTGGATCTCGGCCAAGCCTTCGGCAACACGCTCGAACTGCGTCCTGTGGTTGGCCTGACCTGGGTGGTTGATACCGTCGGCAAGCCAAACGGTAAGCGCATGCGAACCGAGACGGATTCCGAGATCGATCACATACTTGTTGTGGTCGATGGCCGCATTTCGCACGGCCGGATCCGAGTTGGCGAGGCTGCCGAACTTGAAGGTCAGCGCGCCACCGCCAGTCGTCGACGGATTGTCCTGGAAGGTATTGGAGTTCATTGCGTCGAACTCGATCTTTCGATCGGCGGCGTACTCGCGCAAACCATCAGGATCGGTCGGGTCGTCCCATGGAACGTGGAGCGAGATCGAACGGTTGCTGGCCGTGAGCGCATTCAAAGCGGCAACGTCATCAATCTTTTCTTCGGTCGATCTCGGTTCACCGCCGATAGGGAATCTTCCGAACCTCGTTCCACCGGTGCCCAGCGCCCAAGAAGGAGCAGCCACGGAGAATCTGGACAATGCGTCCACAACGTCGTCAGCCGAGACCTGCCCCGACCGATCCAGTTGAAGAGTGACATGCTCCATGTCCCTTGCCAAACTGGATACAAAGGACCCGTTGAGATCTGCAACCCTTTCGAAGTCGATCATGGCATGTCTCCTCGTTTCGTCATCTCGGGAACGCCGATGCCACGCCGCCATCGACGGGAATGAGGAACCCGCTGGTCCTCGAAAGCTCCTCCCCGACGAGGACGAGCGCAGCAGCTGCGACGTGCTCGGGGAGAACCTCTTTCTGCAACAGAGTTCGGCTCGCATAGAACTGCCCGAGTTCGTCCTCCTTGATTCCGTACACTTCTGCACGATCTGCCCCCCACCCACCGGCGAAGATCCCGGACCCCGCGACCACCCCATCCGGACTGATGCCATTCACTCGAATGTCGTACTCACCAAGCTCGGCGGCTAACAACCGCACCTGATGCGCTTGGCTCGCCTTCGCCGACGCGTAGGCGAGATTGTTGGGTCCGGCCACAACCGCATTCTTGCTCACTATGTAAACGATATCTCCTCCGAGTCCCTGTGCGATCATCACCTTGGCAACGTACTTTGACACAAGGAAGGACCCCTTGGCCATTACATCGTATTGCTTGTCCCAGTCGACGACAGCAGTTTCGAGGAGGCTTGCTGAAAGCGACAAGCCAGCGTTGTTGACCGCGATATCGATTCCGCCATAGCTGATGACAACCTCATCGACAGCAGCTTTGACCGCCGCTTCGTTCGTGACGTCCGCCTCCAAGACGAGAGTGGCATCGGTCGACCCGATTAGCTCAGCCGTCGCTCGCGCCGACGCGAGGTCCATATCGAACACTGCTACAACAGCGCCAGCTTCGGCGAAGCGCTGAGCGATTGCCCGCCCGATCCCCGATCCGGCTCCTGTGACCAATGCCACCTTGCCGCTCAGTACCTTTGGTGCCGGTCGGCGACGGAGTTTCGCCTCTTCCAGCTCCCAATACTCCACGCGGAATTTCTCGCGTTCGGAGATTGGGCTATACGCGGACACTGCCTCGGCGCCTCGGATCACGTTGATCGCATTGAGATAGAACTCCCCGACGACCTGCGCGGTTTGCCTGTCGGCCCCGAACGTGAACATTCCTACGCCCGGTATCAGGAAAACCGCTGGATCAGCTGCCCGCATTGGTGGCGTCCGGTCGTCGGAGTACCGCTCATAGTATTCCCGATACTGCTCTCGATACTCTCGGTGGAGTTCAGCCAGACGATCCACTCGCTCCTCCATCGGTGTAGACGGCGGAAGATCCAAGAGAAGCGGCCGGACCTTGGTACGTATGAAGTGATCAGGACACGAAGTTCCCAATGGGACAACCCGAGGAGTGGCCTCCCTGCCGATGAAGTCCAGGACACTATCGTCCTGAAACCAACAACCCGTGACACGTCGATCCGTGCTCGCAAGTCGTCGGAGGAGAGGAGCGAGAACAAGAGCATCACTGCGCCGCTCCTCGACCGGAAGGGGCTCGAATCCTGGGCGAAGCGGACCCAGTGGATCAGATCGCCCCTGCCGCACAAGGAACTCCTCAGCTTGCCGGATCAATTGTAGAGAGACGCGCTCACATTCATCGGACGTGTCCCCCCAAGTAGTCAAGCCATGGCCGCCGAGAACGACACCCTTCAAGCCTGGTTGATTCTCGCGGATTCGTTCGATCTCGAGGGCAAGTTCGAAGCCGGGCCTTCGCCAGGCCAACCACGCGACCTCGTCACCAAAACATCGCTTGGTCAGTTCCTCCCCGTCGACCGATGCTGCGAGTGCGATAACAGAGTCCGGGTGTAGGTGGTCGACGTGCCGAGCGTCGATCAACGCATGCATGGACGTATCGATACTCGGAGCGGATCCAGGTGGACCGAAGGCACAACGATCTAACAGCTCGTGCATTCTGTCTTCGTCTCCAACGCTGGAGTAGACCCTCTTGAGCGAGCGCACTCGTTCAAGATCCAGAGCGGCGAGACCCTCGACGGTCAGCGTACCAAGATCACCGCCGGACCCCTTGACCCACATGACTTCAAGCTCGTCTCCCGAGATCGGATCCT
>JAADHX010000054.1 GCA_013151655.1 Actinomycetota bacterium | reverse complement strand
CGCGTACCGGAGATCTCGGCTCCGATGAGCTTGGTCGTCTTGGACTATCGCTCGACCGCATGGCCGATGGTGTCGAGTCCGAACAGCTCCGCCGCCGCCAGATCGAAGACGAGCTTGCGCATCAGGCGTTGCATGATCCGCTCACGGGTCTGGCCAATCGGGCCAAGTTTCTCGACCGCCTTGGCGACGCGTTGGCTCGGTCAGGTCGATCAGGGGCTCCAGTTGCTGTCTTGTTCTGCGACCTAGACAACCTCAAGACCGTGAATGACGAACTCGGTCATCAAGCCGGCGACGATCTTCTCACCGGCATCGCGGAGCGATTCAGGGCTTCAATTCGACCTAGCGACACCGTCGCCCGGTTCGGCGGTGACGAGTTCGTGGTGTTGTGCGCCGAAATGGCGGCACCAGAGGACGCTGCGGTTGTTGCCGACCGGCTCATTAGATCGCTGGCCCGTCCGTTTCAGATCCACGGCCACCCGGTGGATGCGAGCGTGAGCGTCGGGGTCGCTGTCGGCAGCGGCTCAACCAGTCGCGCTGATGAGTTACTCGCCGACGCCGATGCGGCTATGTACACCGCCAAACGCACCGGCAAGGGCCGCTTCGTTCTGCATGCAGAGTCGCTCGACGATCGGTTGGCTCGTCGAGCGCGCGACGAACTCGAGGCCAAACGAGCCATAAGTGCGTCGGAGCTGGTCCTGCTGTTTCAGCCGATGCTGGAAGCTACGACAGGCAAGCTGCTGGCGGTTGAGGCTCTGGTTCGATGGGAGCACCCGAACCGAGGGTTGCTCACGCCTCAGGCATTCTTGCCCCAGTTCGCCGATGCTGGGCTGATGGCCGATCTCGACTCTTGGGTCATCGACCGAGTTGCGGCCCAGATCGACCACTGGACTTCGGTTCGTCCCACTGGTCCGCCTCTTCGTGTCTCGGTCAATTTGTCTCTGGCCATGCTGTGCTTGACCGAGCTACAGCAGGTTGTCGACAAGGCCGTCAGCGAACATCGCATCGAGCCCGACCAGCTACTTTTCGAGGTCTCAGAATCGATCCTCAGCGCTGATCCAATGACTGCTGTCGCAGCTCTAGACGCGTTGCGTACGGTTGGTGTTGGACTGATTGTCGACGAGTTCGGTCTTGGGCATACCAGCGTCGAACGGCTACGGCGATACGGGCTCGAGCTCGTGAAGTTCGACGGTTCTCTACTCGGCGATCATCTCAGCATCGAGGCGCAAGACAGCGAAGCTAGCGACACCGAGGCTAGAGCCACTATCGGCCGGATTCTGTCGATGAGCGCAGAGTTAGGAATTGAAACTGTCGCCGTTGGTATCGAAGACATGTCGCAGGTGCCGGAACTTATCGACGCTGGCTGTCGTTACATACAGGGACGGCTGCTCTGCGGACCACTTGATGGTGTAAGCGTGCTCCGATGGATCGAACAGATGGGGCCGCGATGAAACTTGGGAGCACCCGCTTGCTGCTCACCGTTTTGATGCTGGTCGGAGGTCTACTCGTGGCCCCTCCGCCCGCTGGCGCGTCGATATTTGGTGAAGACGACCAGATCGCCACTGTCGGAGAACTCTTCGTGTTTAGACCATCGGTGACTGGGGCCGAGATTAGCTTCGTGTCGATTCCCGACACTGCGCTTGCCTACGACGACAGCAAGATTCTGTTCTGGCGACCAACGGCTAACGACATTGGCCGTCATGAAGTCGTTTACGAGATCGATCTCGGTTACGCCACCGCTCGTCGCGCAGTGCAGATCGACGTCCACAGTCCGCGTTCGGTAGGTCTGGTGTTGGCCATGGGCGACTCCATCGCGAGCGGCCAAGGCCTCGAACGCGGCGACTACTTTGGCTTCGACTCTTGTAACCGCGATAGCTCCCCGGGCGGAGCGTGGACCCGCCGAGTGTTCGATCAGCTGCTTCTCGACGGCGACGCCACCTCGTTCCGTATGGTGGCATGCGGCGGGGCCCGGACGTTCAATCTCTGGCAGGACCCCGTGTCGGGCGGACCGCGAGATCGGTCAGCCGAGGATCTCAGCCAGCTTGATTGGGCTCTGGTGTCCAACCCAGACCTGGTGCTGGTCACGGTCGGAGCGAACGACCTTAACTTCGACGACCCAAGCGAGTTCTTCACCGGCGGCCAGTTCGATCGCGAACTTGCCGCCGAGCGGATCGCTCGGATGCAGGACGGCATCGACCGCCTGCTAAAAGAGATGGTCGAAGGCTCAGCCGCCCAGGTAGTCATCACCACGGTTCACAACCCGACTTCGGAGATAGCGCACGGCCTGGCTGGCTGTCGAGGCCGATGCTTCTATGACGTAACTGTCGATGTGGTCGAGATGGTCAGGACCGCCATTCTCGAAGCGGCCGCACCTTACCCCGACCGGGTGCTTGTGGTCGATGTGTCGAGTGTTCTCGATGGTCACGCGGCGCCAAATGGCCGGGGCCCAGACTCGTTGCGAGCCGGTAGTGGCTGGTTGTCTCGCCTGCTGCCGATTCCGACCCGAGGCGTTCAGCCGTATTGCCAGAAGGGTCATGCCGTTCTCGACACCTGGGTTAACGCCGCCGATTGCGTCCACCCCAACGGCCAAGGCCATCAGGCCTATGCCAATGCAGTGCTGTCAGCCCTCGCCGACTAGCGAAGGACCGGTTAGTGGAGGAGTTACCTAATCGTGACCGGGGTAGCGACTTGGCGGTAGAAATCGTTGCCTTTGTCGTCGATGATTATGAAGGCCGGGAAGTTCTCGACTTCGATGCGCCAGACGGCTTCCATGCCGAGTTCTGGGTATTCGAGCACCTCGACCTTACGAATCGAGTCTTTGGCTAGCCGCGCTGCTGGCCCGCCAATAGAGCCAAGGTAGAACCCGCCGTGCTTATGGCAAGCGTCGGTGACTTGTTGGCTGCGATTGCCCTTGGCCAACATGACAAGCGATCCGCCTTCGGCCTGAAAGTTGCCGACATAGCTGTCCATGCGCCCAGCAGTGGTTGGACCAAATGAACCAGACGCGTACCCGGCCGGGGTCTTGGCCGGACCTGCGTAGTACACGGGATGGTTTCGAAGATACTCGGGCATGGGCTGGCCCGCATCGAGTAGTTCCTGAATCTTGGCGTGCGCTATGTCGCGGGCCACAACCAGGGTGCCCGTGAGCGAGATACGAGTTTTGACCGGGTACTTGCTTAGCTCGGCACGGATAACGTCCATGGGCTGATCTAGGTCGATATGCACAACGGTGCCACCGAGATCTTC